>NZ_JADNDC010000013.1:0-99270 GCF_015551645.1 Ruminococcus sp. D54t1_190329_F1 | reverse complement strand
TCCCATATTCTCAGATTGTTTAATTGCCGGAATCAGAAGACTCCAGATTGAAGCAGCAACCATTATACCTGCTGCAACCCCTGCAAGTGCACGTTGCACTGACTTGCTAAATGTTTTTCTCATAAAAAACACGCATGCTGCACCTAGCGTTGTTCCAACAAATGGAATCAGTATACCTTCAAAAATATTTATTAGCATAAAATTTCCTTTCATATATGCTCGAAAAAATTTATTGGCAAAAGTAATTATCTTCAGCGATATAGTATTTATTCTATAGCTTGTTGATTATATTCCCTAATATCTATTATTCTATAATTTGTCATATTTTTATCGTGTTAGACAAAACCAACTATCTAATTTAAAGGAAACCGTGCAAAAAGCAAGCTGTAATTTCACACGGTTTTCTTGTACTTAAGTATATCATTTACGTAATCATGTAACAATAGAATTTTTTCAACAATGCTTTGATTTTTTTCTGGACAATTGAAGTCATTGTCTAAAGAGTACATATTTAATATTCTGCAGCAATTTACAAAAAGCCATTTCTTTTTTTATTCAGCTTCTGCCACTGAAACCTTTCCGTAAACTGCTTATATAATATCTTTTGCTTTTTCTTCTCTTTTACCGGAAATTCATAAATCAGCGGATAAATCTGAGCAACTCCATCCGGATAAAATTCTTTCTGGTGATACAGATCACTGTTTTCAATAATTCTCCATCTTTGATTTGCATCATCCCAGAATAGCTTTTCTATCTGTGCCTGTAGCTTATTACGCATTTCACGGATTGCCTGCACATCCTTTAGTCCTGCATGTTCTAATTCGTACAGGCCTTTCCATACTTCCAGATTATCCATCAGATAAACTGTTGTATTTTCTTCTGAGACCTGTGTAATTCCATCCTGCATCAGGCTTTGAATCTTTTTTAATGCAAGGCTGATTCCCTTTTTCCAGTATTCCGGCAGGTCTGTACTTTCTGTCTTTTCCAGATATTTTCCCATAAGAAAAAGATACATACCAAGATACCCGTCTTCGGAATCAGCCTTTTCTTTATAAATAAGTTTCCCACTCTTTTTCCTGTAGATTCCCATTTTTCCATCTGTTTCCAGCAAAATCCCGGTATGCCAGTCCAGATACCTGCCAACAGCTTTTTTCTCTGTTTCAGTAATGGGGCAGTTCTTTGTTTCTGCCAGAAGCCCCAGTGCAGCCATACATGCAAAGTATGGATTAACATCTCCGGCTTTACTTCCATTCATGTAAAATTCACCCTCAGGCCCCTGATTTTCAAGAATCCACTTTTTTTCTCCGGTCAAGACTGTTTCCAGCCATTTCTGCCGGGCATCTATTTCTTTTCTCAGGTTCTGTAAGAAGCTGCCTGCATTCTCTGTAAATATCCTCCATTTTCGTGCCTGCAAGCTTTAAGGTTCCTGCTTCCACACCTTCCGGACGTTCTGTTGTATCTCGCATGACCAGCACAGGTTTTCCCAATGCCGGAGCTTCTTCCTGAATTCCGCCACTATCAGTCATGATCAGATAACTGGCTTTCATCAGGTTATGAAATTCTACCACATCCAGTGGTTCGATCAGGTGTATTCTATCACATCCACCGAATTCCTCATCTGCGATTTTTCTGACCTGCGGATTCAAATGTACAGGATAAATAACCTTCACATCTGTAAATTCCTCCACGATCCTGCGTATAGCCCGGAACATATCACGCATGGGTTCTCCCAGATTTTCCCTTCTGTGTGCTGTCACAGCAATCAGTCTGCTGCCTTTTGCCCATTCTGTTTCCGGGTGATAAAAATCATTTCGCACCGTATAGTACAAAGCATCAATTCCTGTATTTCCTGTGACAAAAATCTGCTCTGGATCCTTACCCTCTTTCAGCAGTGCATCCGCTGCTTTCTGGGTCGGTGCAAAATGCAAGCTGGCAGTAAGTCCAATGGCCTGCCTGTTAAATTCTTCCGGATAGGGAGATTTCATATTATAAGTACGAAGTCCCGCTTCCTATCTCTATTTTTGTGTATGCAATTTTTTGTTCTTGTAATAAGATATGCTCCCAATATAAGAATTTCTACACTGAGAATGTAGCGTCAAGTTAAAACATTTTGCTATCCGGCATATTTTTTTTGTTGTCTTTTTTTTGATCACCCCATTTATTCCCAGTGTATTTTCATTTTCAGAGTACATACTAGCAATGTAACATCAAACAAAACAACAATTAACCAAGGAGGAAAATGATTATGTCAAACAATACTTCTTCTAACAAAGCAGCTGTACCAGAAGCAAAGGGCGCATTAAATCGTTTCAAATTTGAGGTTGCAAATGAGCTGGGTGTGCCGCTTACAGACGGATACAACGGAAACCTTACTTCCAAACAGAATGGTAGTGTAGGTGGTTATATGGTAAAAAAGATGATCGAGGCGCAGGAAAGATCCATGTCCGCCGGACAGAGCAGCCAGAGTGGTCAGTACTAATTCAAAAAACGCCTGATTAAGTAAAAAAATACAGGGTATTACTTACTCCTCAACGAGAAGCAGGTAATGCCCTGTTTTGAAATAGATCTTTTTTGACGCTCTAACCTTCTGATCCTGCGTTTTCTATTATACGCTCAGCTTCTTCTCCATGATCCAGCCGCTGATTACATACAGCACTGCCGCAATGGCAAATGATGCTGCAATATACAGGACAAAAGTAAGTTCCATACTTTCCAGAACCGGAATGAGATCCAGCAGCTTCCCAATAACAGAAGATATTACCAGGAAGATAAGGAAGCCGGCGATGCCGCTGCCTTTTTTGCCTGCAAGGACACTGGCGGATAAGATCACGGACAGGTCAGCATTCACAATGAAGACGATCCAGCTTGCCAGAAGACCAAAGAAATAGAAAGCTGCTTCTGCCGGAGTAAAAGTCACGGACCAGTTTACTTCCATAAAGGAACTCACCAGATTGATCATCTCTTTCAGACCGCCAATGTAAAGAGTTGCAACTGTCACATCAATGGCTGCCAGCGCTGCAAAAAATGCGCCTGCCATGATAATGGAAATTCCATTTTCCAGGATCTTGGCTCCCAGAATCTGATAGCTGCTCTTTGGTGTGAGAAATAACATATAACTCTGTTTGGTATTCAGGTCACGATGGAGAACATTTACACTCTCTATACCAATGTAGATAACACCAAATATTGTACACATGACCAGGAAAATAATTCCCATTGCCAGAATATTATCCTTTTTCCAAAATACACCTATTAAAAATGCAATTTCTGCAACTGCTGTGATCACCAACAGAACCAGTTTGGAAAATGCTGTTTTCCGAAGCTCATATTTCATCAACTTTAACATACTTCTTCTCCTCCATGTCCATAGATTTCACGGTATAGATCCACTACGGATTTGTGTTGATTGATCCGAAGCTCCTCTACCATGCACTGATTTGCCAAAATACCATCTTTCATAAAAATGGCTGCATCTGCTACACGTTCCAGTTCGTCTACGAGATGACTGGAAACTACCAGTGTCACATCTGGATCTATGGCTTCCAGAATGCTCTTCATAATCTGGTCTCTTGCAAGAAGGTCAATGCCGTTCAACGGTTCGTCAAGCAAGTACAGCCTGGCCTCCCTTGCCATGGTAACTGCAATTTTCAGCTTGGCCATCATACCAGAGGACAGCTTCTTCGCTTTCATGTCCTCTGTAAGCTCCATTCGGGAAATCATCTGTCTGTATTTCTCCATGGAAAAATCTTCGAAAAAGTCCTCATAATATTTTCCCACATCTGAAACTGTCATCCAGTTGTAGAAATAAGGCTCCGTGGACATATAAGCAATTTCTTTTTTACTCTCTTTTCCAATGGGAGTTCCCTGATAAAGGATCTCACCGTTGGTAGGCTTTACAAGTCCTGCTACCATTTTCATCCAGGTGGTCTTGCCGCTTCCATTGGGGCCAAGCATGGCGTATACAAGGCCTGGCTCCAATTGTAAAGATACCTGATTCACAGCAGTCTTACTGCCGTATTTCTTCGTTACTTCTCTGCTCTCTAAGATCATTTTTATACACTCCTCGTCATTCCGACTGTTCTTTCTCCAGAAGTCCGATTGCCTGAGCTCTGGAAAAACCAAGCTGCTCCATTCCTTCCAGGAATTCCCGGATCAGGGCTCCTGCCATCTCTTCCTTCAGCTGCTGCACTCTTTCCGGATCTTCTGTCACGAAGGTTCCCATCCCGCGTCTGGTAAAGCAGACGCCTTCCATCTCCAATTCTTTATATACGCGGCTGACTGTATTGGGATTAATGGTATATTCTACTGCCAGATCCCGCACAGATGGAAGCCTCGCACCAGGAGACAGCTTGCCTGTTACAATATCCTGCTTTATAGAATTTGCTGCCTGGAGATAAATTGGCAGCGATGAATTATATTCCATGGTTACCTCTCTTTCTGTATCACTGTCATAGTTGTATAGTACACTAGAATTATATTTTCGTCAAGTGTTTTTTTACATTTTTTCACATAAGGAACAAAACCGTGTTTCCTGTGCAAAAAAAAGAACATTGCACTTCCCTGCAAAGGAAATGACAATGTTCTCTTTTCTATTTCTTTTAGAATCTTTTTCCATTTTCTTCGTTTTCCATCTGCGCCTTGGCTTTTCGCCCGATTCCTGCATTGCTGTTCATAATGCTGGCCCGGGTGATCTTGTCGTTTCCAAATTTCATGCGGATGGCATCCATCGCTGCATCCAGCTTCTGGCGCTGTTCCTTTTTCGCACAGTCCTCAAACAGGGACATCTGTTCGAATCCGTCCTCAGTAAGTCCGGTGAGTGCCACTCCGATCAGACGTAATGGCTGCCCCTTCCAGAACTCTGCGAACAGTTTTCTGGCATTTGCGTAGACTTCATCAGTTACATCCGTAGCGCTTCCAAGCTTCATCTGATGGGAACGATTCTTAAAATCCAGAGTGCGGAAGGTGACAGAAATACAGGTACATTTCTTTCCTTTCCGCCTCATTCTGGTGGCTACCACATCGCATTGCTCCAATAAAATAGGCTGGATCTGCTCCATAGATACAATATCATCATTGAAAGTCTTCTCCACGCTGAAGCCTTTACTATCCTCCGGCACTTCCAAAACCGGAGAATTGTCAATGCCTCTGGCGTACTGGAAGAGCTGATGTCCGGTCTTTTCTCCCAGAAGTGTCTGAATAGTGGACTCCCTTTCCCGAGCTAGTTCCCCTATGGTGCGGATACCGAAATCAACCAGCTTCTTTTCCGAAGCTTTTCCCAGAAATAACAGATCTCTGATGGGAAGAGGCCACATTTTTGCCGGAATTTCTTCCGGGAAAAGGGTGTGCACTTTATTTGGCTTCTCGAAGTCCGAGGCCATTTTCGCCAGCAGCTTATTGGTGGAAATTCCCACATTTACTGTAAATCCAAGCTCCTGATAAATCTTATCCTTTATCTCACAGGCTGTTGCTATGGGATCCGGGTAGATCAGGGAAGTTCCAGTCATGTCCAGAAATACCTCATCAATAGAAAAGGATTCCATTGCAGGAGCATAAGATTTACAAATTGCTTTAAATGCCTGGGAATTCTTCGTGTAAAGGCGAAAATCACTAGGTACCACTACCAGATTCGGGCATTTTCGAAGGGCCATTGCCACGGGCTCACCAGTCTGTACTCCGTATTTCTTGGCAGGAATGGATTTCGCAACTATGATTCCGGTACGTGTCCTGGGATCACCGCCTACTGCAGACGGAATTTCCCGCAGATCCGGCTCACCTGCCTTTACTCTGCTCGCTGCCTCCCAGGAAAGAAAAGCGCTGTTCACATCAACATGAAAAATCAATCTTTCCATCTGATTCTCCTTCTTTCGTATTTTCCTTTATTTCCGAAAATTCTGTGATAGACTCAATATAGCACGTCAGAAGGAAATATGTCCAGATTCTTTATGTATATATTACGCAAATACGGTAACACAAAAAGACTGTAAAAGTTCTAAACTGGCTGTCATAGCGAAAAGCTGCTGCGAAAAAGGTCACCTTTAGTTCAGATAACTCAGAATATTGTCATTATCCAATGTGAACAGCTCCAATTGCGCGGATATCCATTGGATAAACGTTCTCTCTGCCAACATACTGGGAAATGTATTCTACATAATTCTCCATCTCATTTTCCGGTACAACAGCTGCAATAACACCGGCAAATCCGCCGCCATGTACTCGGCAGATACCGCCGCCGATCTTGTTCAGGAACAGCTGGGTAAGAGCAAGAACCAACGGGATCTTCTGCTCGTGGCAGTCTTTCATGCAGTAGCAGTTCTGAAGCAGTTCCCAGGACGATCTTCCGGATTCATCCATCAGCTTCAAAAATTCCTCGTAATCTGCCTTACCAATTGCCTCTGCTGCCCGTTCTACACGGGAAGTCTCTTCAAAGAAGTGAATGGAACGGAGAATTGCTCTGTCGTCCTGAATCTCGTTTACATGTGCAAGCAGATTTTCAAGAGTAGTCTCATGAAGAAGCTCTGCACCAAGTACCTTGGCTGCTGCTTTCATCTCACCTGGAATCTCAGAGTATTCCTGGCTGAGATCTGCATGGCCTTTTCCGGTGTTTACAATTACCAGTTTGTGACCAAATTTTCCATAGGAGAAGTCCAGCTTGCTGTATTTCAGATCATTTCTGTCTGCAAAGTCGAAGAGAACCGGACCACCAACTGCACATGCCATCTGATCCATCATTCCGGAAGCTTTATCCCAGTATACGTTCTCTGCGTACTGACCAATCTTTGCATAGTCTGTGTAAGTCATCTTGCTGTCGTTAAAGAAGTAATCGATGATTACGCAGATCAGCATTTCAAAGGATGCAGAGGAACTTACTCCTGCTGCTGCGATCACGTTGGTGCTTACATAGGCATCAAAACCAGCTGTCTGAAAGCCATTCTTCTTCGCACCTTCCATCATACCGGCAACCAGGGCAAAGGTTCCTTTCGGATAGTTGGCTCTGCTGATCTTGTCAAGATCAACTACGATCTCATCTCTGTAGCCTTCACTTGTAATGTGGATCACGTTGGTTCCATTCGGTGCAGCTGCGCCGATGGTATCCAGATTGATACTTCCTGCGATTACCTTGCCGCCGTTGTGGTCAACATGGTTTCCGATGATTTCTGTTCTTCCAGGGGAAGTAAAGAAATCTGCATGGTCATGTTTGTAGATTCTGGCAAAGTTGTCTGCTAGATTCTGGAAACGAGCTGCGCAGGCACTGTTCTCTCCATAGATTTTCTCAAGGTTTGCTTTTTCTGGTAAATTCATGGTCTCATTCTCCTATTTTTGTTAATATTGTTATAATTTTACATTCTGTACTCCAGCTGCCTCAGTGCATATTTTCCGCTTCATCTGTGCTTATCCGGATCTCTCATCAAGTTAATTTCATTTTACATGCATTTCCTTTGCATTACCTTAAATAACTTGCGAAAAACAAGTAATATATTGCGTTTTTATCTTTAACAGATGTATAATACAGGTAAATTTATGCGTTTTATTGTAGTTCTCTATTTTTGAACATATGGAATTCTATACAGTCCACAGGATATGAAATTTTTTCTCGGGAGGTTTGGCATGCAGATCATAACCAATCAGTTTCAAAAAGAATTAAAACAGCACGGCAATGAACAGTTTCCATTCCTGGTCAGCTACCAGAAACTTTCAGAATATGAGTCTGGTTCCTTTATGTGGCACTGGCACCCGGAAATAGAGATTACTTATGTGCAAAAAGGCACTATGTGCTACAAGGTCAACCATATGGTTTACCACTTAAAAGAAGGAGATATTGTATTTAACAACTCCGGTGCCCTTCACTCTGGCACAATGGAAAATCAGAAGGACTGCGCTTATATTCCTGTAACTTTTGATTCCAGGCTGATTTATGGATTTTTCCAAAGCACTGTCAACAGCAAATATGTAGATCCTGTCATTCAGGATTCTATGCTCCCTGCCATCTGTATCGACCAGAGTGAGCCCTGGCACAAGCCTTTTCGCGAATATCTTCTCCGCATTATTGATCTGGATGAAAAGAAACCGGATTTTTATGAGCTGGACATTACCATCTGCCTGCAATCCATGTGGCGGCTTCTTCTGGAGCATATTACCTACGAACCCCAGGCTTCCAGGGAAAACTCTCTGGAATACGACCGAATCAAGAAGATTCTGTCCTACATAGAAGAAAATTATCAAAATAAGATCACCTTAAATGACATCGCCGGACACATCCACCTGTGTGAAAGCGAATGTACCCGGCTTTTTAAACGTCATATGAATACTACCTTGTTTGCCTTTTTGCAGGAATATCGGATCGAGCGCAGCCTGGAGTTTTTGCAGGATGACCAGCCTGTCAGCGCGGTGGCTGACAAGGCTGGATTTTCAGACCCCAATTATTATTCCAAAGTTTTTGCCAAAATAAAGGGATGCAGTCCCCGGGAATATCGAAATCATAGATTTTAAGTTGAACTGGTGGTTGCTAACTTATTTTCCAATTATTGCACCAATATCTGATATAATATGATCGGTGAACCGTCGGTGGGGATTCCTGCTACCCAGGCGGTTCCGGATTTTAAGCCCATAACAGTTCCCGTGTTGGATACCACGATTACGGACGGATCTGTGCTGCCCCAGCTGATATTATCAGAACTACTATCTGTTGTTAATTCTGTGGTTTCTCCTACTGCTATTTCTATTTTAGGAATTGCAATTTCAGGCTCCGGTTCCTCTTCCGGGGGATTCACGCTGTCCCGCCTGACAGCCTCATAGTTTTGATCCAGTAGCCCCACATAATGGTGACCTTCAAAGTTTATCTGAACACTTACATCCAGTCTTCCATTATCTTTAATCACAATAGGACAATATACATATTCCCCTTCTGAAATTTTATACTCGTACCAGTTTCCATTTACTGGAACCTCCTGTGCATCTACCCGAACAGAGCTTGCCTCTGCCCATGCCATTTCTGGTACACACATTAAAACTGCTATTAATCCAATTATCATTCCAAACTTTTTCATCATCCTCAGTTAAAAAATGACATCCAATAGGTTGGATCATTCCGCCTCGATTGATAGAATCGGTATCTTTTTCTGAACAGTCAGGCAAATAATAGTAGTTCTCTACTTTTCCCTTATTCCTTCTTCCATCCGAATTATAGAAATAGGCTGCTCCCTCTCCATCCGTCAAATAATTCAAAATTGTATAAATCCCTGCATTCGGATAATATCCTTCAAACAATTGCAGAAGATCAAAGTACTGCCCAGGTATTCAAAAATGAGCCTTTAGTGTTTTATTATCGGAATTACTTTTTATCTCTGGTTCAAAACTGCGAGCTTTGGGTACAATGCAGTTCCAATATTATGGATGTGCTGCAGGAGTATCTTACCGGAACCAGTCCTGACAGACTGCAAATCCTCATGGCGCATCCCTGTCCCGGCAGATATATCACTCCTGGACTTATAAAAAAATATATGAAGGCACCAAACCTGCCTTATGATACCATGTTCCACCTTGTTGAAAAACATTTTTCCGTATTGCGGAACATTCAGAAAAATTATGTAACGATTTTCTCGGAAAAAGGATTGTCAGCTTTTATCCAAAATGGAATTCTTCAGGATTTACCGCCCCAATATGTTCCGCCTCTGGAACCTTCGGATGTAAAAATGATGTTAACAGAATTGTATAAAGAAACAGAAAACGGCACGATCACCAGTCTGATCGTCCGAAGGAAGAAACCCTCTGTCTGTTAAAGCGGTACATTTCTTTAATACCGTAATTTACATAAGCAACATACCATATAAAAATTCCCATCCAGATAACAGGAAAATCTGAATGGGAATTTTTTATAGCATATTCTCTTTTTCTTCCGGATAAGCCACTCCCTCTGGAAGAGGATCCCACTCGTTCAGACCAAGGCTCTGTTTGAATTTCGCCTGTTCCAATGTAAGCTTCGGGGTATCCTCCTGCAGATATTCCATCAACTCATCAATTCCCTCTCTGGTCACATTATTCACCATAAAAATGCGTTCACATCCAGCGTTGATCAGCCATTGTCTCACCATAGGGATATTGGCATATGGTGAATCAATTTTTGTGATAATGCCAATAAGAGGACGAAGGATAAAAGAGCGGCAGCTTGCACCAAACAGATTAAATGGCTCATCTGCAGCCTGCACAATTGCCACCACATCTGCCTCAAAGGAAAAACATGCAAGTCCTACACTGAATCTTTTTGACTCTGCATACTCCCCCGGAGAGTCAATGGTATCGTCATTGGAATTGGTATATTGTGTTTTTATATAATGAAGCTCCTCGCCTTTTAGTGCCTGCGTCAGTGAGGTCTTGCCGGCCTCACTTCTTCCCATCAAAAAAATTTTCTTCATCGAATTGTATTTCCCCTGTTTTCAATAAACCTTACTTGTAAAAATACAGCAGTGCATTATTTTTACATTTGCATATCATAATATCGTATCCATAAGCTGCTGTTCCCGCAGCCATAAGGTATCTGTCAGCTTCTGTGAACCGCACATGTTTTAAAGCCTAACTCTCTGTCAAAGAAACGTACGACCTCTTCCACAGCAGTCTGCACCTGGGACAATCCTCCTGTAATGATCAGAGAACCGCAAAAACGATCCATAAACCCGATCTGTACATCTGCACTCTTCATGGCAACATCTGCAGCTACCACAACCGCTTCCCAGGGAGTAAAACGGATCAGACCAATGGATTCTCCTGTGTGGTCTTCCCCCTCATGAACTCCAATATGCAGTCCCAGATTTTCATAAATACAAGATTGGGAAGGACTGATCACATGGGCAAGACAAACTTCCTTTCCCGGTACACGCACACGAGTCATACGAAGCTTCTTCCCCTTCAGGTGTTCATAATCTTCATGGAATAGCATTTCCAGCAGCTCTTCCTTCGTTATTCGCTCCATGCTTCTACTTCCTATCGTTTCGTAATATTGCAGACCACGTATCCCAGAGAATCCCGGAAATAATTTACGATCTCAGTCATTGCAGACATTACATCAGAAATCTCTCCTGTAATGATCAAAGTCCCTGTAAACCGGTCTGCGAATCCAAGATAAACATTACCGCTCTTCACCGCAATATCAGAAGCGATAACAGCGGATTCCGGCGGTGTCATATTCATGATTCCAATTGCAGAGGAACGATAATCCAGCTGCGGATTCAACCCAAGCTTCTGATAAATGATCGGTGCCGGTCCTCCCATTACATGGGCAAAAGTAATCTCCTTACCAGCCACAGTCTCCTGCACGATTCTGATCTGTTCTCCATGTTCATTTGCCATTTATATGAATGCCTCTCTTTCGAAAAAAATATCTTCACGTTATATTTGATTTTACCATTTATGTGAGCAAATAGCAAGCAAAACCAACATATCAGTCAAAATTCCTAAACATTTTTTGAGAAAAAGTGTGGTTTCTTGAACATTATGGTATCAAATGCCTTTAAAATAGTCAAAAATAAAATAGTGACAGATAATCCGCAGTGTGATAAAATAATTTTCGCTTCCAGAGTATGTAAAAAAATGCAATCTGCAAAATGTGCGTTATATTTTGTGGAAATGATTTTTCAAACAGACTCTGACACACTCTAATATGTAAGTAATTTAGTAACACTTTTTATTTACGATCTCTATATATCTCAATAAGGAGTTTTTTTATGGAAAAAGATATGACAAAAGGCCGGCCTTTGCCGGTAATCCTGAAGTTTATGCTTCCTCTTATTATTGGAAACATTTTTCAGCAGCTCTATAATATGGCAGATACAATTATTGTAGGACGCTATGTAGGTGCTGATGCCCTTGCGGCAGTCGGATCCACAGGAACGATCATGTTTCTTACTGTGGGCTTCTCGCAGGGAATCACAGCCGGTTTCTCCGTACTTACCGCTCAGCGCTTCGGTGCCAAAGATACCGAAGGGGTAAAGATCAGTGTAGCAAACGGAATTCTTCTTTCCCTGATTTTTACCGTGCTCATCAGTTCTTTAAGTTTGCTGGGCATGCGCCCTCTTCTGAAGCTGATGAACACACCTGACAACATTTTTCAGGATGCATACACCTACATTATGATCATCAGCGCCGGAATCATCGCCACTATTTTTTACAACCTGTTTTCCTCTTACCTGCGTGCAGTTGGAAACAGTAAGATTCCGCTGGTATTTCTTGTATTTTCCGCAGCTTTAAATGTAATTCTGGATCTGGTACTGATTATCAATTTTAAAATGGGCGTTGCCGGAGCAGCATTGGCAACCATTATTTCTCAGGGCGTTTCCGCAATACTCTGTTTGGTCTACATCTATATACGTATGCCTTCTCTTGCACCAAACAGAAGACATTGGAAGCTTCATGGTCAGGAAAGCCGTAACCAGCTGGCTATGGGAATTCCTATGGCATTGCAGTTTGCAATTACAGCTTCCGGTACCATGGTCATGCAGTCTGCCATCAATCTTTTCGGTTCCGTTGCCGTTGCCTCTTTTACGGCAGCCAGCAAGGTACAGAATCTGGTAACCCAGGGAATGATGGCTATGGGACAGACTATGGCGACATATAGTGGACAGAACTTCGGAAAAGGTGATATCAAAAGAATCCGCCAGGGTGTTAAAGCGGCTCTGGAAGCTTCTGTTGTATATGCTCTTGCAGCGGCCGTGCTGGTTTGTATTCTGCTGAAACCAGCTCTTGGACTTTTCTTCACTGGAGATGTGGATATGAACAGCATGCTTCCATGGGCAAAAACTTATATTTATATGAGTGTGATCTTTTACATTCCTTTAAGCAGTATTTTCGTATTCCGAAACACCATGCAGGGCTGCGGATATGGATTCCTGCCTATGATGGGTGGTGTTTCTGAATTGGTTGCCCGTCTGGTTGTGGCAATGATTTCCATGGCGGTAGGAAGTTATGCACTTGCATGCTTCTGTGACCCGGCAGCGTGGGTTACAGCAGCAGTATTTACCGGTGTTTCCTATCTTTTTGTGATGAAAGATATCCGCAGGAAATACGAAAAACCGGAAACAGCTGCTTCTGAAAAATAATCATTTCGGATGCGCATGGCAATCTTCTCTGCGTTTCGTAAACGTCAAAAAACAAATCAAATACTAAAAGGAGATGTTTCGATTACTTCGGACATCTCCTTTTATGGTTACCGGCCAGCTCTCTCAAGTAATTATTTTACAGAGGCTTACCTGCAATCAATAACATTTAATTGTCTAATGAAAATATATATTCCAATGGAAGCAAATGTATTTCCTCATATACTGCCTTTTTATCCTCTTCAACGCCTCTTCCATTTCCGCTTTGAGCTGGTACTTTAATACGAAATGCCGGCTGTTTTTTCGTTTGAATATAGTATTGTTCCGGGGTTCCCATTCCCTTAAATTTCTCCCTTGCCGATTCGGTCATCTGTTCCCTTTCCAGATGATAGGAAGAAGATTTCTGCATATGTCTTGCCAGCCGGTAGGATTTCGGAAGACTTCCCACTCCCTGCTGACAGTGATAATAAATGATTTCCCTTCCGGATTGAGCAAACGTCAAAAGTCCTCTTCCATCATATTCCTGAATGATCCGGATCAATGCCTTTGTCTCATTCTCGCTGGCTGGTTCCTCTCCCATACGTGAACGGATATAATGAACCGTTGGAAAATTATGTGAAATATCCATTCCACGGGCATTATATCCAAAATCCTCAGCAGGAATGCTTTGCATACGAAGCATTTGACGGTAAACTGGATTTCGAATAGCACCAAAGCCATTCTGGCGGATTTCATAACCATCCGGGTTTAAAATCGGAATCAGACAGATCCTTATTTTATCAAGGAGTTTTTTCACTTCATAAAATTCATCCAGCTTCCAGCCGCATTCGTAGGCCCTGCAGTATTCTCCTGCCATTTTCAGAAGAAGTTCCGGCAAAAGAGCCTGAGTTCCATTAATTCCAGCCACACAGAAGATCATCTGTGCGCCGGTGCCAACTTCCAGCATTGGGATCATTCTCTCGTCATGACTGTTTCCAATCACGCGAAACTGGCAAAAGCTGCTGTAGCGTCCAGCTATTTCCCATAAAGAATAATATATGTTTTCAAATGACAGCGATGTTTGTACCATATCTGCATCTGTCGGTTGTACTTTCTTTTGTATATTTACTTTCGGCATGTCACTGACAGCCGTTTTATTCTGTGGGAACAATTCTTTTCTGACTGACAATACGCTTTCTGACAACATATTTTACCTCCTGCAGCAGGAAAAAACTCAGGCGGCATTTCATCTCTAGAGCGTGTTTGAAAAATCATTCCAACAAAGTGTAACGTACATCTTGCAGAAGGCCTTTTTTTACACGCTATAGCCTGTCCCCCCGCTGCCTGTATTATTATATGCAAAAAGGCAGGTCAAAAGACCTGCCTAATGTATGTTTCTTATTATTTTGCTGTCAGAAAAACTTCTGATCAAAATGCATGGTTATTCATATGCCATAGATTTTCTTAGATTTCTTTTTTTCTCTTTCTGACGATAACATAACCTCCAGCTACCAGAGAAAGACTTGCAAGCATCATCATAGTGGCAATCGGGGAGTTATCGGCTGTTCTCGCGTTTGTTGCAGATGTAGAACCGGTATCGCTGTCTGTTCCGTCATGGTTCTCTGCATCATCGCCATCTGTTCCATCTCCATCGCCGCTACCTGTTCCGTTATAATCATAACCGCCGGAACCAGAACCGGCTGTTGCAGTTGGCGTGATTGTGCCGGATGGAGTTACTGTGAAGTCGATTGCCTTGGACTTAAATTCTGTAGGGAGAGCTTCCTTCACGCCGGTAGCTTCCCATTCGGATCCATTGTATATGTACTTCTGGAAGAAGATATACATTCTAAAGGTCTTCGCCTGCTTGATACCATTTACATTTCCGATAGACCAGCTCTTCTGATATCCGGTGTCAATGTTCTTCGCGGACATGCTCCAGCCATACGGGATCCACTTGGTATCACCTTTGATCGGGTTTGTATTGTCAGTTCCGGCGCCAGTTACTGTGAAATTGTACATCTGCTTCGGGTAGAATGCCAGTGCTTTTTCAAGACCTGTTACCTTGCTTTCGCTGACAGACGGGTTAATGGTTGCACGAGTAGTTGGCGTCGGTGTAGTAGTAATCGGAGTTTCTGTGGGAGTGCTTGCTTTCGCCTTTAATGTAAGTACAAGTGGCGCAACTGCTTCAAGTCCCTTGGAATCCTCAGCATATACAACTACTTTAATGGCTGTATCATAAGCTACATCTGTCAACTGTACACTTGCAGAGCTTGCAATATCTCCAGAGCTCTTATAATTGCTCTTTACTGCTTCGAATCCAGGTGTAGAATCAGATTTCTTCACCCAGGTCACATAATATCTTCCTCCAACACCAGCATCATTGGTATGGAAGGTCAGATCAACAGTATGCTCATACGCCTTATTCCAGGAAATAGAATCTGCGGTCAGCGTCATAGTACTAACAGGAGCTGTAACAGACTCAAGTGCTCCAGTCTGGTTGTTAATGGTATACTCTGTAGTGTCCAGATAATGAACATGTGCCAGAATATTCTCCATAGTAGTAAGTGCAGTACCATTCGCATCCGTACCGACCTTTACAATAATCTTTCCGGCAGCTGCGTCACTTCTTCTTACCTGAAGGTCTGCTGTTTCAGCAAGCTGGCCAATTGCTGCGATACATGCGTTATCACCGCCTAAAACAATACTGTTATCATTAAGACCATCGTCCTTGTTATCCTTTACAATTACAGCGCCGGAAACACGGATCTCGCCCAGACTGTAAATAGCTCCACCTGTAATTTCAGCAGCTTCATTTACAATACCTTCAGACTGGTTTCCTGTGATAGTACCACCTGCCAGTCCGATGCTTCCGCCAGAATTACAGATTGCAGCTCCCGGCGCACTGGTTCTGTTTCCTGTCAGGGTTACACCATCGGACAATCCGAAGTAACCGCCCTCCACAGAAATAATGGAGCCTGTTGCATCCCCCTGGTCAAGTGCTCCTGTTACAGTCAGACTTAAAACAGTCTCACCCTCCTTGCCTGTACCAAACTGGAAAGAAGTGGACTCATCTTTTACTTTAAACATATCTCCTAAAAATCCGGCTGCACGTTTAATAGTAGTTCCATCCGCAGCTGCTGCAATAGAGATATTCTTATTCTGATCGATCACAACAGTCTCACTGATCTCTACAGTTCCGGTTACAAGGATCTGGGTAACTTCACCATCCTTGCCAATATTAACCGGGGCTGCCGCAATTGCCTCTGCTAATGTGGAATAGGATGTCTGGGTTCCATCTGCTGCCTTCAGGATAATCTGACCAGTGGTCTCAGGAGTAGGGGTAGCACTCTCCTCTTCCTCCAAAGTCAGCTCAGCAGTATCTCCGCTGTTAAAGCCATCATCCACAACCGCATCCGCTGCCTGAGCTGGTTCTGCTGCCGGTGTGTCTGCAGCTGCCTGGGTTGGTTCTGCTGCCGGTGTATCTGCAGCTGCCTGGGTTGGTTCTGCAGTCGGCGTATCTGCTGCCTGTGCAGGTTCTTCCACAGGTGTATCTGCTGCGGCATCTGAAATATCCTGCACTGGTTCAGCTGCTGCTTCTCCTTCTTCTGACTCTGCGGCAACAGCTACTGTGTCCTCTATTGTCACGGTCTGGGTATCTGCCTCTGCAAATGCCATTGTCACCGGAGACATTCCGGCTGCAAGGCTTCCCGCCATAATGAATACCAAAAGTTGCTTTTTCTTCATTTTAAAAAGTCCTCCTTATAAATGAGTCCCCCATATTAAATATTAACATCGAAGTCTAGTATAACATATCTCAGTTCAAAAATCAAACCTAAGGACGAATCTGTCCGTTTCCATAAATGATATATTTTGTGGAAGTAAGTGCCAGAAGTCCCATGGGGCCACGGGCATGAAGCTTCTGGGTGCTGATTCCGATCTCGGCACCAAAACCAAACTCAAAACCATCCGTAAATCTTGTAGAAGCATTCACATATACAGCAGCTGCATCTACTTCATCCAGGAATTTCTGGGCATTGTTGTAATCTCTGGTAATAATTGCCTCTGAATGGCCTGTATTGTAGCGATTGATGTGGCGAATCGCTTCATCTGCAGATCCAACTACTTTTATAGAAAGTATATAGTCCAGATATTCTGTACCCCAGTCTTCCTCAGTGGCAGTGACTGCGTCTGGGATCAAAGCCTTCGCTTCCTCGTCAGCACGCATCTCCACATTCTTTGTCCGAAGGCGCTCTGCAAGAACCGGAAGGAAAGCATCCTTCACTTTCTCATGCACCAGAAGAGACTCACAGGCATTGCAGACACCCACCCGCTGTGTCTTGGCATTCATCACAATGTCTGCCGCCATCTGAAGATCTGCGCTCTCATCCACATAAATATGGCAGTTTCCGGTACCAGTTTCGATTACAGGAATCGTGCTGTTATTTACTACTGCTTTAATAAGACCTTTGCCTCCTCGTGGAATCAGTACATCCACATATTCATTCATCTTCATGAATTCTCCGGCAGTCTCTCTTGAAGTATCAGAGATCAGCTGGATCGCATCTTTCGTAATTCCATTCTCATCCAGGGTTCTGCGGATGCAATCCACAATAGCAGTATTGGAATGGATGGCATCACTACCACCCTTTAAGATCACCACGTTGCCAGTTTTAAAGCAAAGGGCAAAAGCATCTGCTGTCACATTTGGTCTTGCCTCGTAGATGATTCCGATCACTCCAAGAGGGACTCTCTTCTGTCCAATGAGAAGTCCGTTGGGACGTTTTTTCATCCCGGTCACTTCCCCGATAGGATCTTCCAGTGCCGCAACCTGACGAAGCCCCTCTGCCATGCTTGCAATTCTGGCTTCTGTCAACATCAGACGGTCTACCAGTCCTTCTGGCATCTGATTCTTCCTGCCATTCTCTACATCAATGGCATTTGCTGTAAGAAGTGCTTTCGAATCTGCAACAAGGCTGTCTGCAACAGCCTCCAGAACCTGATTTTTCTTAGCTGTATCAAGGTTTCGAAGAACGATTTCTGCCTCTTTGGCATTCCTGCCAAGAGTTTCCAGCATTTCATTCATTTATAAGTCCTCCCTCCGGTAAACTTTACTCTGTGTCACAATGATCTGAGGACAAATGTCCGTAGGTTCTGTGGGCACCAGATCAAGGATCTGAAAATCAAAAGCCACTGCCAGTCTGGTAATATCAGGATGTTTTTCTAAAAAGCGGTCATAAAAGCCGCCGCCATATCCCACTCTGTTGTTCTCAGGATCAAAAGCTACACCAGGCATGACCATAAGAGCATCCTCCCACTTCACGATCTCGCCTCTGACAGGCTCCGGAATTCCAAAATATCCAGGCTCTAGCTGAGAAAAATCAGTAAGGCGGTAAAAAATCATATCCTTTCCCACAACCTTCGGGACTGCCACTTCTTTTCCTGCTTTCCAGGCTTCCTCAATGATATATCTGGTCATTACTTCATGATTGTAATCTGCATAAGCCAGAATATGCTTAGCCTTCACAAACTCTGAGAGTTTCAGCACCTGATCTGTAATCTGATGGCTCCATTCTTCTACCTGCGCATCGCTGCACTGCTTTCTGGCTGCAAAAATCTGCTTTCTAATGAGTCTTTTTTCTTCCATATCTTTCTCCAAGATTCACAACCGTACCATCGGCTTCCTTTACATCAATATTATCCAGCTGATTTCTAAGGTTCATCTTAATGGTGGCAATATACTCCTTGCGCAGCTCTGCCTGTTCTTTTTTCTCTTCTTCTGTAAGGCCTACGCTCTGTGCCTTATGGTGAAGGGTGTTGATTCTGTCGATTTTTGTGCTGTCCATAATATACTCCTCCTGAGAATGTTCTATGTAATTTTAATTTATACAAAAACTTAAAGCAATTGTAACTGTGAAGATACTGAACAGTTACAGCAATTTTTCAATATAATCGATCAGGAAAAACTCTTCCTTTTTCTTTCCAACAAACAATGTACCGCAGGGGTCGCCCTCCACAATGCGGTGAATATTATGAAAATCGCCGCCATTGGCAATTACCATGTCGGTACCGGCAGCTGTGGCAATTCTGGCAGCTGTAAGCTTGGTAGCCATTCCTCCAGTGCCCACTTTGCTTCCGGAGGAGCATTTTCCCATGTTAAGAAGTTCATCGTCCAATGTTTCTACCATGTCAATAAATTTCGCATCTGGATTTGTATTCGGATCATCTGTAAAAAGTCCGTCTATGTCTGACATAAGGATCAGAAGATCTGCCCCTATAAGAGCAGCTACCACTGCAGAAAGGGTATCGTTGTCTCCGAATTTTTCCAGAGACTGAAGCTCATAGGTGGAAATAGAGTCATTCTCATTAACAATAGGGATCACACCCATGGATAAAAGCTCATTAAACGTGTTCTCTGCATTTTTGCGGTTGGCGTTGTTTACCATGGTATTTTTGGTCATCAGGATCTGACCTGCCATCTGATTGTATTCTCCAAACAGCTTCTGGTAAATCATCATAAGTCTGGCCTGTCCAACCGCTGCACACGCCTGCTTCTGACGAGGCTCCTGTGGCTTCTCTTTAAATCCAAGAGCTGCTGCTCCAACAGCGATGGCTCCTGAAGATACCAGAACCACATCCTTACCCTGATTTCGAAGATCGCCCAATTCCCTTACCAGAATCTCCAGTTTCCGAAGATTCAGCTTGCCAGTTTCAGCATGGGTAAGAGAGGAACTTCCAATCTTGATTACAATACGTTTTTTATCTTTCAGTCTTTCCCGATCATTCATTTTATTTGTCAACTCCGTTATTATGTTTCCATGTAGTTTTCATACATATCAATTTCTTATCTTACATCATTTTTTTCATTTCGTCCATGGTTTCAGGTAAACAGTTCTTAATTTCAGAAAAATTTCACATTTTAACGTGTAGAATTATTGTTTCTGTAAAATATTGCATAGTCTGAAAGAGCTCTACCGTGTTTTGATCGTCCTATCACTTTTGCAAATCAAGTCAAAACGCGTTCATTTGCATCATGCGCTCGTGCAGACAGGCTCTAGAGCATGTTTTTCACGTAAATACAAAAGAGGAACGCCTTATCTTATGACGTCCCTCTCCATTTTTAATTTATTTTACTGTAAAGACACAGAACCTACAGAATCATTCAGCACGATCTCGACCCATGTTTTTCCAGGATTCAGCTGAATCTCCTGATTATTGGAATCATAATAATGAGTGATTCCCCACTGGGAATCCTTTGTCCAGTGGATGTCGATTGCCTTGCCTCTGGTGATGTATTTGCCCTCACCTCCGGACTGGGTATCTACGTTCAGATAACCATTTGGATCATATGGAACATAGTTGGAATACTGTAAAATAATATTCTCACATGTCAGCTGATTACCTGTGTTCTGGTCAATATGCGGTGCATTAAACTGGAAGCGGCTGTACTCCTTAGTCTCTGCATTGTACTCAAACCACGGATGGTTATAAGCGAAATTATCAAGCTTCACAACATTTGCAGAAACTCCGTCATCCAGGGTTGTCTCAGTTCCTTCCGGTGCAAACTGGAAATGACCATTATAGTCCTCTTTATAATCCTGGCTATAGCCCTGGCTCTGGATTCCTGCCTGAAGATGGGAGAAATCAGTGTAAGCATTGTGCGGTGCTACACGGTCAGTGCTGCGATAGTAAGCATTTCCAAGTGTAAGTCCGTTCAGATTGTCGATCAGGTGCTGGTCCAGATACTGAAGTGCATATACAGCCTGTCCATAATGAGAATAGATGGCATCATACTCATTTGCATAGAACAGGAAGTAATCACGGCAGCTTCGCACAGAACCGATCCTTGGAATATTGTCATAGTCCTCGATGATCGCCATGAGACGGGTGATGCTTCCCTCTACCGGTGCTTCATAAATGACTCCTGCGTTCTCAGTTCCGCTCTGTGGAGCGCCATTGGTATCGTTGCCAAGCATAACTGCGATGGGACGTCTGTGGCCAATGCCGACAGATACATCCTCTCCGGTAAGATAACTCTTCACGGTATCTGTCCCGGCTTCCTCTGCCTGTACCGCTACTGTGGATCCTGCAAGTGCGCAGGAAAGCAACATTCCTGTGAGAAGTTTAAATATTTTTTTCTTCATGTCTTCTCCTCCTTATGCATATATATTTAACCTTCTAACTGAACAGAAACTGCAGAAACCGCCACTTATAAATACATCCGGAATGGTAATGCCACCTGCTGATGACATCACCTTATATGAAAATCAGTCGCTTTGCAACTGCCATCCGGAACTTTCATAGTAACTTATTCACGGCAAACAGCAAAAGCCTCTCCAGCTATAGGGTCATGCACAAAAAAATTTAACGGGTAATTCCAAGTTCCTCCAGTGCCTTCGCCTGGCGTGCTTCCATATCTGCGGCTTCCTCCGGAGTCATGTGATCGTATCCCAGAAGGTGTAGCATACTATGTGCAACTAGGAAGCAAAATTCCCTCTTTACACTGTGTCCATACTCTTCTGCCTGGGCAGCAGCACGTTCTGCAGAAATCATAATATCTCCCAGAAGAAGCTCTCCACTGTCAAGATCAAAGCAGGACTCATCATCTTCAGCCACAGAATAATCTGCCGGTGTTTCAAATGGCAGCATTGGAAAAGAAAGAACATCAGTAGCTCTCTCAATGCCACGGAACTCTGTATTTACCCTTTTAATCTCTTCATTATCTGTGAGAACCAAATTTACCTGTGCATCCCATGGACATTTCTCCATGTCAAGCACCTTCTCTGCAACCATCTTCGCAAGCGCCGGACAGTCAAGTCCAAGGTCAAAATCGGTCTCGCATTCGTATTCTATTGTTACCAAAACTTATTCCTCCTGTATGACATCTGCCTGATTTCTCAAACAGGCGACACCATATGTTCAATTTTACTATTTTGTTTGAATTATTCTGTAAAATTCACATTTCAGTTTCAAATTAATCTTCCCACAGGATATTGATTGTCATTTACTGAAAATCTTGTCCTGGCTTCCCAATTACCGGCTTGTCCGCCGAACTGCCCGCTTCTGGGTCTTTTCCTGGGCTTTCGCTTCCTCTTTCTCAAATGCTTTAACAATGTCCTTCACGATCTTGCAGCGGACAACATCACGGTTCGTCAGGGAAATAGTAGCAATATCGTCTACATTTTTCAAAATAGAAGCACACTTCTGAAGTCCGGAATCCGTCTCTTTGGAAAGGTCGATCTGTGTTACATCGCCGGTAAGAATCATCTTAGAACCAGTACCAATACGGGTAAGTGCCATTTTCAAAATAGGAAGTGTGGCATTCTGGCTCTCATCAATGATGATCATACTGTTATTCAAAGTACGGCCTCGCATATATGCAAGAGGTGCAACCTCAATGATTCCCCGTTCTCTTAACTTCGCAGCCTGATCTGGCCCGAATACGTCATTTAGTGCATCGTAAAGCGGCTTCAGATAAGGATCAACCTTCTCCTGTAAATCTCCCGGAAGGAAACCAAGCTTCTCGCCCGCTTCAATGGCCGGACGGCTGAGAATGATTCTCTCAATCTCGTCATTCCGGTACAGCTCTGCCGCATAAGCAACTGCCAGGTATGTTTTACCTGTACCGGCAGGTCCGATACAGATAGTAACCGTATTGTTCTTCAAAGCAGTGATATAATTTTTCTGTCCAATTGTCTTAGTTCGAATTGGAATATTCTTATAATTCAAAGTCACTGCATCCCCCAGCACCTTGCGGGTGCTGTCTGCAATATCCTCCTCGCTGTCATCCTCTTCCTCGGTCTCATCCAGAAAACGATGGATCATATCCACGGAAAGCTGCTGCTGTTTTTCAAGAGCTTCCTTCATGGCTTCAATAATATTCACAGCTGAATGTATCCTGCCGTCATTAGTCCCACTTACGGTAATGCAGGAATTTCTCTGGGTAATGGATACGCCAAGACGATTCTCAATCACCTTGATCAGCTTATCATTGATTCCAAAAAGCTCCTGTAAAATATCTAATGAGTCAATCTCTATATTCGTGGATTTCAAAAACTGCTCCTCCTTGTGTCTGTTCAAAAATATCTCTGGGTAAAAGTATACCACTCTAAAGATTGTTTTTCAACACTTATGATTCCTGACTGAATTCTATATTCTGCTTCTTTCCGCTTTTTTCATCTACTGTCAATGTACCCTGCACAGTACAATTTGTACTGTCAAATGTGACAGACAACCGGGAATCTGCAATCCGGATTCCTTTATTCAGAAGTTTTTGTTCATATATTCTCAGCTGCTGCACTGCTTTCTTCTGAGCCTGTTCTTTCGTGTAAACTGTGCTCTGTATCTTATAAGGTGTTCGGGTGATTTTTCCCAGGGAAAAAGGAAGGACGAAATTCTCGGTAAGTTTCCAGGGGATTTCTTCCGTTGAGGTTATATATCTGGATTTTTTTCCTGTATCTGCGCCAAAAACGAAGTCACCAACACGAAAATACCAGCTGGTTTTTGAAGTGCCGCTTTGAACCTTTTTTTCATAGGAAAGGGGGACCTCCTGATAATAGGCAATCTGATGGCGCACATAGATGTCTGCGTCTGCCGGAACATATTCCACACGTACAACCTCCTGGCTGTCATTCAGGATTGGCACCTCGCCAGATACCAGAATATCACCCTGTTTGCAAATGTCTCCAGTTTTAACAAGTGGAGTTCCATTTCTGATAACCATATTCACAATTTTCCCATCCAGATTGGAAATCAGATTGCATGGAGATTTTGTTTGCCGGATACCTTCTGTGAGGTTTTCTTCCTGAATGGTAAGAAGAAGCCGGGTACCTTGAACCCTGGCGGAAACAAAAGTAATATCCGGGTAGTTTTTCCTGAGAAGGTCGGCAATCCGGGTACAGTTAACCTGATTTTTACGGATCCCATGGGTAATTCCCTGCTGGTCCAGAAATTCCAGAAGCTGAGGGGTGGAATTTTTTACATTTCCATCAATGTGGATATTCCAGATGTGGCCAGAGAGCCAAAGCAGCAAGACCACACAAAGAAGGAACCCGGCTGTAAAGCACTTACGTTTTTGGATTCTGAGCAGCAAAAACGGCAAACCTCTTTTTTTTAGAATATGGATACGGACTCTGGTCTTTCTATGTATGGGAAGGAGTTTTCGGAAATCATTTATGGAGATGCGAGTTGTTATGTTTTTTTCTGACAGATAACGGATTCTTTCCAAAGAGACAGCTCTGGCATGGCACAAATTCAGGAAACGTTCCAGCTGGTCACCGGATACTGAAATTTCTAAAAATCCATGGAGTATTTTTTCGGGGTCATTCATTTTAATCTCGCCTCCATTTATATTGGATTTACAATGTACTGCCGAACGGCAACCGAATTCAGGTGAAATATACTGCAAACCGGGGCATACAGATTGCGGAAATGATTTTTCAAACACGCTCTAACATTACCGACAAAATCTGCCCTTTTATTTCCATTTCCCAAGTAGTGTAATGAAATATTTCCAGATTTTTCCCTTGAAGGATCACGCGTCCCTGGCAGGTAACCACGATTAATTTCTCGCTTGTATAGGATAAGATGCTTTTATAATTTTCAATCTGTACCTGCGACGGTCCGGTAATCGTTATAATAGGGGCTTTACAGGACAGGTCACCAGGAAGTTCCATAGCTGTCATAAAACGTTCTGATACAGACATAAAAAAAGCCTCCCGGTCTTTATCTCTAGCTTATGCGGGAGGTTTTCTTTTCATTCTGATTTATATTTAACAGATCACGCTCTCTGGCGAAAAAGCACCAGGGAAAACCACAGAATGGTATTTCCGCCAAGATTATATTCCATGGAATGATGCTCTACCAGCTCATTTACCACTACACCGTGACTTTCCAGGCAGGGATGCATTTTCTCAGGGAAGCGACAGGGCTTTCCGTCTAAATAGGCACAATGCTCGCAAAGATCGCAGGATTCAGTGGACAAGGTAAATGTCTCAAATCCCTCCCCTTTCAAAAATCCGGCTACCTCTGTAGTCAGCTCCTCGTGAGCATCTCGGGTAGCAAGCATTTCCGCCATGTTCATCACATCGGAAACCTCTGCCACACTGGAAAAAAGGATTCCATTTGGATAACTGTGGATTCGCTTCCCACATTCTTCCAGACTGCCCACAGCAGGGGGACAGGCCCAGGTAGTGCCGTAACGCTCACACTCCTGTTTGCAGATGATCCGCACCCGCTCTCTTACCTCTATTTCAGCAGTATCCACAAGGCGGTATTCATAAATGGGATACTGAGATATAAATTCTTCAAAACGATCGGTATTTAACATGTTATTCCTCTTTCGAATTATTTATTGCTATTTAGCCCGCCAAGGGGGATCCTTTCAGCGTTCTAAATATCCAAAATACTTAATCTATCAAATCCTGCTCTGCAAATAAACTGGATACCACAGACGAATACTCTGACAGATGCTGGGATTTCTTGATTTTCTTGGCATATTTCTCATAATTTGTAAAATTAACGGCCATATAGCTCCATAATTCTTTCATACGGAACAGCACATTCCGTTCGCCGGAAAGAAGTTCCCGATACTCTTCGAAAAGACAATCATGGAATTCTCTTACTGTCTTTTTATCCGGACGAATGCCTTCCCGGATCTCAGTTACCAGCCCCGGATTCGTGATCAGCCCTCTTCCATACATGAAGCAGCAAGTGTCTGGAAAACGCTCTGTAATCCGCTTATAATCAGCTGCAGAAAACAGATTCCCATTATAGCAAAGTGGCATTTTCAGACGGTTTACAGCCTTCTCATAAGCTCCGAGCCGCGGCACTCCGCGATACATATCTGTCTGAATCCTTGGGTGGATGATCAGTTCATGAATGGGATATTTTTCATAAATGGCCAGCAGATACTCCCAGTCTTCCTCGTAGTGAGTTCCAATTCTGGTCTTTATGGAAATTTTCATATCAAGTTTCGAAAAAATCTGATCCAGGAACTGATCCAGCTTCTGGGGCTCTGCCAGAAATCCGGCACCCTTTCCCTTCGCTGTAACTGTTCCAGAAGGACAACCAAGATTCAGGTTCACTTCCTGGTGTCCGTAATCATCTTTCAAAAGCTGGGCAGTACGGATAAAATCATCTGCATTGCAGGTCAGGATCTGGGGAACCACGTACATTCCCTCATTCCGCTCCGGTGACACCTCGCAAATTTCCTGGAAGCTCAGGTTTTTCTTCGGCTTGGCAGAAATAAACGGAGTAAAATATTTATCCATGGGATGATAAAACCGGTGATACGTCCGGCGGTATACAAAGTTTGTCACGCCCTCCATAGGGGCCATGTAGTCTTTCATTTATATCCTCGCATGTCTTTTTATTCAAATCAAGGGGGGGGATTTTCTCAGCTGCTTTATTCAGAGCTTTCACCATGCAAAAAATTCCTTAAATTCTTCGAGAAACTTCTTCATTTTCTTTTCCTCCCTTGGTTTGATATAGCCAATTATACACGTTTCTCTATTTTTAGACAATGCCCTCTTAAGTGTCTGCTGCTATTTTTTTCTAAAATTTATACAAAAAAGAACTTTACCCCTAAATCTGGCAGTGCACGGCAGCCATCCATTTTCGTTTGCTATTAGCAATACAAATGTCTTTCCCGAAAATACATTTTTGTCTTGCACTCTGTTGTAGTACTGTGATAAAATAAACAGGATTTTAGCATAAACCTATTGGTTTGGCATTTTGAGAGAAAGAAGGCTTACTTACGATGAATTTTTCCAAAAGACTGAATTTATTTGGAGATGAAATTTTTGCCGCGCTCAATGAAAGGCGGCTTGAACTTGAGAAACAGGGAAAGAAGATCTACAACATGAGTGTTGGAACGCCGGATTTCCATACACCGGATCATATTAAGAAAGCACTGATGGAAGCTGCTGCTGACGATCAGAACTGGCGTTACAGTCTCCGCGATCTGCCTGAGCTTCTGGATGCGGTCTGTGCATATTACAAGAAGCGCTTCCATGTGGAAATCACACCGGATATGGTAATGTCCGTTTATGGCAGTCAGGAAGGCATGGGACATCTTGGCATGACTTTATGCGACGAGGGAGACGTGGTTCTTCTTCCAGATCCGTGCTATCCGGTTTTCGCAGCAGGAAGCAAATTAGGAGGCGCAGTTCCTTACTACTACCCGCTTGTAGCAGAGCATGATTTCCTGCCATATGTAAAGGATATTCCAGAAGATGTGGCTCGCAAATCCCGTTACATGGTAGTCTCTCTTCCATCCAACCCGGTAGGAAGCATTGCCACACCAGGACTTTATGAAGAAATTGTTGCATTTGCAAAAAAATACGATATTTTAATTATCCATGATAATGCATACAGCGACATTATCTTTGATGGTGTGGAAGGTGGAAGTTTTCTTGCCACTCCTGGTGCGCGGGAGGTTGGTGTTGAGTTTTTCAGCCTTTCCAAATCCTTTAACGTAACCGGCGCCAGAATCAGCTTTCTCATTGGAAATCCAGAAATCATCTCTGCTCTAAAAAAGCTTCGCAGCCAGATCGATTTCGGTATGTTCCTGCCAATCCAGAAAGCTGCTATCGCTGCTCTTGAGGGACCTCTTGACAGCGTAAAAGAACAATGCAGACAATACCAGGCACGCCGTGATGCTCTATGCGACGGACTTGCTTCCATTGGCTGGGAGAAGCCAAACGGCAAAGGAACTATGTTCGTATGGGCAAAGCTTCCGGGAAAACGCACGGACAGCATGGCATTCTGTATGGAATTAATGGAAAAAGCCGGTGTCATCGTTACTCCTGGCGCAAGCTTTGGTCCTCATGGGGAAGGATATGTGCGCTTCGCGCTGGTACTTCCACCAGAGAAAATCAAAGAGGCTGTGGAATCTATCCGTACAAGTGGAATTTAAGTACCACTTCCAAATTTATCTTCAAATATATTGCAAGCTTTAACAAACCGTACACCACACGTTTTGCGCGTTATGGCAGCAATCGCCAGAAACTTACACAAACGTCGGCTTTAGGTTTTGACTGATTGCTCGTGTAAACTAATAAACTCCCGGATGTTAGCTGCCTCGAACATGCTCTAACATCTGGGAGTTCTTGTGTCTGTAATTATCATTTATGGAACTTTACAAAAATGAAATCTCATTATTTATGATAAGGCTCATGATTCATAATCCGATATCCCCTGTAAATTTGTTCCAACAGAATCATCTGCATCAATTGATGCGGAAACGTCATTCTTGAAAAACTGAGCTTATAATCTGCCCGTTTCAAAACAGCATCAGAAAGCCCAAGTGATCCTCCGATCACAAAGGCAATGCTGCTTTTTCCCTGAACGCCTAATCTGGCAATCAGGTCAGAAAGCTCTACAGAATCCAGCATTTTACCCTCTATAGCAAGTGCAATCACATAATCTGTATCGCGAATATGGCTAAGAAGCCGATTGCCCTCCGTCTCTTTGATCTGACGGTTCAGCGCATCGGAAGCTTTATCCGGAGTCTTCTCATCTGGCACCTGGATAAAATTCAACTTACAGTAGCGGCCAAGGCGCTTGGCGTACTCTGCAATTCCGTCATTCAGGTATTTCTCTTTAATTTTTCCAACTGTGATAATACGAATTTCCATTTACACCTCAAAGTCCATTGCTACACGGTCGCATACATTTGGTCTTACGTAAGTGTCCGCAACATGAACATGATTCGGATTTACTGCATAGGCAGCCAGTGCCTCAGCGCTCTCCAGCTCAGTGATCAGGCACAAATCACGTGTGCTGGATGGAAGAAGGTCTGTAACAACCTCTGCCTTAATGAGCCCTGGCACAACACCAACCAGACCTTCAAGATGTTCTTTGATCTGTGCTTTTAATTCAGGCTTCTTCTCCTCAGGAATCTCTTCTTTAAATGACCACATTACCATATGTTTTACCATTTTTATTGTCTCCTTTACATGTATTATATTTTCTTAACTATTACTCCAATTCATACTTCTGATAATCCGTCCTCATAGTTTATTTTAAACGTATTTAGACAGGCTCTGTGCTATTATTCATATACAAATTTTCATAACATGAATTAATTTCCTATAAATGTTCTTCCACATATGACTGGAATTCCTCCATAGACATAAGTACCTTACGTGGCTTGGTGCCCTCTTCCGGTCCTACAACCCCTGCATCGCACAGCTGGTCCATAATACGGGCTGCGCGGTTAAATCCAATCTTATACATTCTCTGCAGCATACCGATGGAAGCCTTTTCCTTCTCAATAATGAACTTACCCGCCTGCTCGAAATAGACATCCCGCTCATTGCCGCCGGAGCTTCCGCCAGCTGTAAGAACCGCATTGTTCATCTGCTGTTCAATCTTATTGTCGTAATCTGTCCGTGGATTTTTATCTGCAAGGAAATCCACAATATTACTGACTTCGTCATCTGAAACAAAGGCTCCCTGCAGTCTGGCAGGCTTCTGGTAGCCCTGCGGATAAAACAGCATATCTCCTTTACCAAGAAGCTTCTCTGCGCCGTTCATATCCAGAATGGTTCTGGAGTCCACACCGGAAGTGACAGCAAAGGCAATACGTGACGGCATGTTCGCCTTAATAAGACCGGTAATAACATTGACAGACGGTCTCTGGGTAGCAATAACCAGATGGATGCCTGCAGCACGGGCCAGCTGGGCCAGACGACAAATAGCGTCCTCCACATCCCCTGGTGCAACCATCATAAGGTCTGCAAGCTCATCTACGATAATGACGATCTGACACATTTTCTCAGGGCGCTGCTCTCCCTCCGGGAACTTCATCTTCTCAATCTTGCGGTTAAACTCTTCCAGATTTCGTACCCCATACTCTGCAAAAGTATTGTAACGGTTACTCATCTCATTTACTGCCCAGTTCAGAGCCCCCGCAGCTTTCTTCGGATCTGTGACAACCGGAATGAACAGATGCGGGATACCATTATAAACACTAAGCTCTACCACTTTCGGGTCAATCATGATCAGCTTAACCTCGTCTGGCTTGGCTTTATATAAAATACTGATAATAAGTGTATTGATACAAACAGATTTACCAGATCCGGTGGAACCTGCGATTAGAAGGTGGGGCATCTTGGCAATATCTGCCACGATCGTCTTACCCTCAATATCTTTACCAGCAGCAAAAGCCAGCTTGGATTTGGCATTCATAAACTCCGGGCTCTGGATCAGATCACGGAGCATAACCGCACTGTGTTCTTTATTTGGTACCTCGATACCTACAGCTGCTTTACCCGGGATCGGAGCTTCGATACGGATATCCGGCGCGGCAAGATTCAGCTTGATATCATCAGAGAGACCTACGATCTTGCTTACCTTTACACCCATTTCCGGCTGCAGCTCATACCTGGTAACTGTAGGTCCGCAGCTTACGTTTGTAACCTTGGCATTTACTCCGAAATTATACAGGATTTCCTGTAATTTCTGAGCTGTCTTTCGAAGATGGGAATCAGAATCTCCCTGGGATTTCCCATTTCCACGTTTCAGAAGATTCACAGGCGGATACTGATATTCCTTTTTCACCGCCGCTTCCTGGGTTTTGATCTCATGCTGGATATTTACAATTCCGTTGGCAATCTCCTGCCTGGAAGACTTAGGATTCTTCGCCGACTGACGGGAAGTAGTTTCATCCGAAACTCCATTCCCCGCTGCCATTTCGTCAGAAGCTTCAGAAGAGTGGAAGCCAGAAGTTGCCGGAGATCCATGGGCAGCGCCACCTGCTGCGCCAGAAGTATCTCTCGTCAAAGCAACTGCATTCTGCATGGTAGCCATAGCTTCATTAAAATCCACTCCATCATAACTGTTTTCTTCTTCCTCTGCCTCAGCTGGTTGGTCACTGCTAACTGGATTTTTCATATAGACAGTACCGTCCTCTTCCGTGGTATCCTTTTCCATAGAATATGACGGTACAGGATCATCTTGTCCAGAGGAGGCGCTCGTATTCAGATCTGGCTCGTCTGACTGCTCTGGCTCAGAACGGTGAATTGCAAACTGCAGCTGTGTTTCCTCCTGTGATTCTCTGTCATCAATTGACAGATTATCATCCTGGACCCGATACTCACTGATATCCACATACTTTCCTGTATTAATCGGAAGATTCTGAGCAGAAGCACTCTCGGAAAATTCTCCATTCACTGTAGTCATATTCTCCAGTGATCCTGCATCTCCCGGATTCATGGCATTCTCTGGATTTAAAGGAAATTCCTGATCCACAGATTCCCCGCTTTCCTCGGAATTTCTATCTTCAAATAAATCTGTCCCTGCAAGAAAGCTTGTAGAATCCAGGTTTTCTCCTCTTCTGCCCCGGGTCTGGTTATTTCCACGCATTCTCATCCGGGAATTTGCCCTGGAATCATTTCCAGCTGTCCTGGAAGCCTTTTTCCCTTTCTGTTTGGCTGCCTTTTTCTCAAAACGGGATGGTTCTTCCACCATATCTGAAGCAATCCCTTCTTCGGCAAGTGCAGCTTCCAGCTCCTGCATCCTTTTCTCACGGCGCTCCTGGGCTGCCAGCTGGCGCTGCTGGACTTTCAGCTGCTTCTTCAGCTGACGCTCCGGTGCTCCCTCCTGATAGAGCGCCTGCTGCCCCTTCACAGCTTCCAGGATCTTATCATAAACCTTATACAAAAATCCCAGGAAAGAATGCTGCGTGATCAGGATCAAACATACCAGGATCACAAGTACAATGATCACATAAGCACCGATGGTTCCAAATGCGGAGATTGTAGAAATACAGATTGCGCCTCCAATGGCTCCGCCACCAGTACGATACTCAGAACTGATCCTGTAATATTCTGCAAGAGTTATACTTTCTGTATAGCCTTCTGTAAAAAGTTGTGCCAGTCCACAGCAGATCAGAAACAGAACTGCGGCGGCGGCTGTTTTTTTATAAGCAAGCACATTTCCCTTATTGGAGATCAGAAATGCTGCCATAATAAAAAGTACAACGGGAAAAATATAAGCCATCAGTCCCATTACTCCCATGAGTACCTTGCTGATGCTTCCTCCGACATTTCCACCAAGTCCGACACAACTTACCATAAGAATGATCGCTGCCGCCATCAGCACCAGAAGTATGATTTCCGTCTGAAAGCCGCTGGATATTGACTGCTTTCCTGCTGTATTCTTTTTAGACTGGGTACGTGCGGAAGATTTTTTCTTCGCGGATGTACCATGTTTGGTCGTTGATTTCTTCGGCGTATTAGACGCTGCCATTAAAAAGTTCCCCCTTCATCAGGCAAATTTGTAACCGATCCGTGTTTCTGTAAGCTTTCCTGCCGGACAGTTATGCAAAATTGCTAATAAGCGCTATGGCTCCTGCCACAAAACAGTAAAATGCGAAATAGCGCAGTTTCGCATGCTGCAAAATGCGGAGCAGATTGCGTATCATAAAATATCCAACTACTCCCGCCACGATCATACCAAAGACATAGGTAAATCCAAGAGACACACTCATCTTTGGCGTGGTAAACTGTCCAAGCTCCAGAAAAAGAGAGCCCAGAACTGCCGGAATGCTGATAAGATAAGAATATTTCACTGCAAATTTCCTGCTGAAACCGCATAATAAGCCTGCACAAATCGTCATTCCACATCTGGATATACCTGGAAATACGGAAATCCCCTGACAAATTCCAATCCACATGGCATTGTCATAAGTCACATCTTTCGGTGTCTTGATTCCACCGATATTACTGAGGTCTGTCACAAGAAGAAACACTCCTGTCACAAGGATACATGCTCCTGGAAGAAGCGGGGAAATCGCCGCTCTTGTCACCAGTCTTCTGCAAATGTATCCAAGCAATGCTGTGGGAATAAATGATACAGCCATAATCGCTGTAAATTTACGGTATGTTCCGTGCACCACTCTGGCATAGTGGAGATTCTCACCGGTTTTCCTGTTGTGAAAATAGATATTTACATTCCCGATTATATCCATGATCATGCCCAGAAGCTCCTCTCCGATCCGGCGAAGATCCTCATGGAATGCAAAAAAAACTGCCACCATCGTGCCTATGTGAAGAAGCACTTCAAAAAGGACTGCAGTGTTTCGTGTAATTCCCATTGCATTTTCTATGGCTGCCAGATGTCCGAAACTGCTCACAGGAAGAAACTCCGTGATTCCCTGAACAATTCCTAATAAAATCGCCTGTAAAACTGACATATTCAATATTTCCTTTTCTTTGGGATAAGACGGGCCGCGAAAACCCGTCAAGCGTACTTATTATACCACAAAGCAGGCAAAGATACAACTTTAATCGAACGACTGTTTTGTCGGCAGATTGCAGGAATGATTTTTCAAACACGCTATAATATATAGAAAAAACCCTGCCTGAGATTTCAAACCGAAATCCCAGACAGGGAACTCACACCTTCTTACTTCTCAGAAAAAAGGTGCATATATTTGTTACTGTCCATTTTGAGGCCAGCAGCTTTTATTTTGCATATTTGCTCTTAATATACTCATCGATGCCGCGTGCACCTGCTTTACCTGCTCCCATAGCAAGGATAACAGTGGCAGCACCTGTAACAGCATCTCCACCAGCATATACGCCTTCTTTTGAAGTCTTACCAAACTCTTCGTCAGCAATGATACATTTTCTCTTGTTTACATCAAGACCGATGGTTGTAGAAGAAATCAGCGGGTTCGGGCTTGTACCAAGGGACATGATAACAGTATCAACGTCGATGGTAAACTCAGAACCAGGAATCTCAACAGGGCGTCTTCTTCCGGAAGCGTCCGGCTCGCCAAGCTCCATACGGATACATTTAATACCGGTTACCCAGTCTTTGTCATCTGTAAGGATCTCAACAGGATTGCAGAGAAGATCAAACTGTACGCCCTCTTCTTTTGCGTGATGAACTTCCTCTTTACGTGCAGGAAGCTCTGCTTCTGAACGACGATAAATAATATGTACCTCTGCGCCAAGACGAAGTGCAGTTCTTGCAGCGTCCATAGCAACGTTACCACCACCAACAACAGCAACCTTCTTGCCATGTGCGATCGGAGTATCATAATCCTCACGGAATGCTTTCATAAGGTTGTTACGTGTCAGGTACTCGTTAGCGGAGAATACACCGTTAGCCTGCTCACCCGGGATTCCCATGAACATAGGAAGTCCGGCACCGGATCCGATAAATACAGCCTCAAAGCCCTCATCTTTAAGAAGCTCGTCGATTGTTACGGATTTACCAATGATAACGTTGGTCTCAATCTTAACACCCAGAGATTTTACGTTCTCAACCTCTGCTGCAACTACTTTGTCTTTTGGAAGACGGAATTCCGGAATACCATAAACAAGAACTCCACCAGCTTTGTGAAGTGCCTCGAAGATTGTTACATCGTAACCCATCTTTGCAAGATCTCCGGCGCAGGTAAGTCCGGAAGGACCGGAACCGATCACTGCAACTTTATGTCCGTTCTTCTGTGCAGCCGGAACTGGTTTGATACCATTCTCCTTCGCCCAGTCAGCAACGAAACGCTCCAGTTTACCAATGGAAACAGCTTCCCCTTTCAGACCGCGGATACATTTACCCTCGCACTGTGTCTCCTGAGGACATACACGTCCGCAAACAGCCGGAAGAGCACTGGACTCACCGATGATCTGGTAAGCTTTTTCAAAGTTTCCTTCTTTTACTTCATGAACGAAGCCTGGGATATTGATAGATACCGGGCATCCTTCCATACATTTTGCTTTCTTACAGCCAAGGCATCTGTTTGCTTCTTCCATTGCCTCTTCTTTATTGTAACCAAGGCAAACCTCTTCAAAGTTAGTAGCACGAACCTTAGGAGCCTGCTCTCTGACTGGTACTTTCTTTAATACATCTGCCATTATTTGTCACCTCCACAATGTCCGCATCCGCCGTGATGGGTATCGCCTTCCTGAAGCTTCAGAAGAGCACGTCCCTCTTCGGTCTTATACATCTGCTGTCTCTTCATGGCAAGGTCGAAATCAACTTTATGTCCATCAAATTCCGGTCCGTCTACGCAGGCAAATTTCACTTCGCCGCCAACCATTAAACGACAGGCTCCGCACATACCGGTTCCGTCTACCATGATCGGGTTCATGCTGACAACTGTAGGAATGTTCAGTTCTTTTGTTAACAGGCAGACAAATTTCATCATGATCATCGGTCCGATTGCAACGCAGAGATCATACTCTTTGCCCTGATTCTGCACAAGGTCACGAAGTACATCTGTACCCATACCTTTACGTACATAAGAACCATCATCTGTAGTAACATACAGATTACATACTTCTTTCATCTTGTCCTCAAGAATAAGGAGATCCTTTGTCTTGGCACCAACGATCGCATCAGCGGTAATGCCATGCTCGTGAAGCCATTTCACCTGAGGATATACAGGAGCTGTACCAACACCACCTGCTACGAAAACGATTTTTTTCTTCTTAAGCTCTTCGAGATCTTCATGGCAAAGCTCAGATGGCTGTCCCAGAGGTCCAACAAAATCTTCGAAGTAATCGCCTGCTTTCAGCTGGGCCATTCTGGTTGTTGAAGCACCAGCCGGCTGGAAAACGATTGTTACAGTACCTTTCTCTGCATCATAGTCGCAGATTGTAAGCGGAATTCTCTCTCCTACTTCGTCCATTTTCACGATGACGAACTGGCCAGGCAGACAATGCTTAGCCACACGAGGAGCTTCCACATCCATAAGAAAAACATTTGCAGAAAGTTTCTCTGCGTTGAGTATCTTATACATAGTTCCCTCCTGAAGTACTATATTTGTTGCTGCTCACTCCGCGGGCAGTAACCTATATTTAACCGTCACTTCATGTATATGTCCGCTGTATGGACACTTGTGTCGGTCATATCCTATAACACTATAGCACAAAAAGACAGGTTAGTAAAATAAAATTCTCCTGTTTTTCTTATATTTTTTCCAAAAAATGTATAATTTTTCATTTTTCAGGGGATTTGCTTTTCTCTTTCCCAATTAAATCATATAATTTCCCAAGAGCTTCTTTCATTCCTCCAACTTCATCGATTAGACCTTCTTTCACTGCCTCCGGACCTTCTAACATAGTTCCCACATCTTTTACCAGCTGCGTAGTGTCCAGCATTAGTTCTTCCAGTCTTTCCTGGGACATGTGAGTGTGACTGGAAATGAAGGTGGTGATCCGGTCCTGGATTTTCTCCATGTTGCGGTAGGACTGGGCGACGCCAATAAACATGCCATTTGTGCGAACAGGGTGGATCACCATGGTGGCACTGGGAACTACAAAAGAATAATCTGCAGATACAGCCATGGGAACACCAATGGAGTGACCGCCTCCAAGTACCAGGGACACTGTGGGCACGCTTAAAGAGGCGATCATCTCTGCAATGGCAAGACCAGCTTCCACGTCACCGCCCACAGTATTAAGCAAAACCAGAAGCCCGTCCACAGACTTGTCATCCTCGATCATGGCAAGCTTTGGCAAAACATGCTCATATTTGGTAGTTTTGCTGTGAGACGGCGCCGATTCGTGCCCCTCTACCTCACCGATGATCGTCAGAAGTTCCACTTTGTATTTATTGGAATTCTCATTTAAAATAACCTGTCCCATATCACGGATCTGCTTATTTTGCTGTTCTTCTTTTTCTACAGATTCTTTTTTTTCACTTTCTGCTTCATTATCCTCTCTTTGCTGCATAAAAAATACCTCCACACAATCGTATGGAGGTAGTATCTGCAAATCTGATTAAATTATTCGTCCCAGTTATGCCATACATCTGTTACATCGTCGTCATCATCCAGAAGATCAAGGATTCTCTGGATATCCTTAAGGGATTTCTCATCTGTCAGTTCAACAGTTGTCTGCGGGATCATGGCAACCTGTGCCTCAAGAAGCGGAACACCTGCGGCCTCAAGAGCCTCGCGTACTGCACCTAAATCATCCGGAGCAGTGAGAACTTCATAGCTGTCCTCTTCTTCGTTGAAATCCTCAGCACCTGCATCAAGAGCGGTCATCATCAGTTCGTCAGCGTCCATCTCGCACTCTTCCTTGTCGATGATGATCTGACCCTTCTGATCGAACATATAGGATACACAGCCCTGGGTTCCAATGCTTCCGTTACCCTTTGTAAAAGCGTTTCTTACGTTGCTGGCTGTACGGTTCTTGTTATCAGTCAGAGTCTCAACGATGATGGCAACACCATTCGGACCATATCCTTCGTATACAGCTTTCTCATAACTGTCTGCGGAATCAGCACCGGCTGCTTTCTTAATACCACGCTCAATGGTATCGTTTGGCATGTTGTTTGCCTTTGCCTTTGCAATAACGTCACGAAGCTTACCATTGTTGTTCGGATCCGGACCACCTGCTTTAACAGCCATTACGATCTCACGACCGATGATGGTAAAGATTTTTCCTTTTTTAGCATCGTTTTTTTCTTTCTTGTGCTTTATGTTTGCGAATTTTGAATGTCCTGACATTTCTTATCCTCTCCTTTTGGTTCTTTTTTTATCTTTTCGGCCCGCACCTTTCCGATGGTTTTGTTGCCAAGGGAAAGAATTCTGAAACGGTAGCCGTTTACAACAATTTCTTTATCCAGATCATCTTCTGTGGGAATATGTCCAAGAAGATTCGTCAGATAACCATTTAAGGTCTCAAATTCCACTTTACCGAAATCAATTCCAAGCTCTTCCGCTACATCTTCCAGATACGCCAGTGCGTCAATGATCACACTGTTATCCTTCTGCGTCCGGAACGTACTGTCGTCTTCATCGTATTCATCCAGAATATCTCCTACGATTTCCTCCAGAATATCTTCCATTGAGACAATTCCTGAAGTCTGTCCATACTCGTCCACTACCACTGCCATATGAATTTTCTTCATCTGCATGGATTTGAAAAGATCACTGATTCCCCTTGTCTCCGGAATAAAAGAAGCTTCTCTGATCAATCCCGGCAGATCCTTAAGGGGTTTGAACTTCGCCCAGGAATTCCTGGTGAGAAATTTCAAAGCATCTTTATAATGAATAATTCCTACTATATTATCTATCGTCTCTCTAAATACAGGATAACGGGAATTTCCTTCCTCAAGCATGGTATCCACAATGGTCTGAAGATTGTCCTCCTCATCAAATGCGATCACATTCTTGCGATGCGTCATAATGTCCTTGGCTTCAGTGTCCGTAAACTCCATGATATTCTGGATCATCTCTGCTTCGTTTTCCTCAATGACACCCTGCTCATGGGCTTCATCTACAATGGAAATGATCTCTTCCTCCGTCACCGGATCCTCTGACTGATTAAAAGCAACACCAAATGGCCTTGCTGCCAGCTTGGCAATAAAGGTTACGCACATAGTAAAAGGATACAGGATCCTGGTAAAAAATCCCACAATCTTCATATACCGATATGCATATTTCTCCGGGTGATAGGTTCCGATTCTCCTGAATGTAAGAATACCAAGAGACGCAAGCAGAATGATCACCAGTGCAAGCACCAGGATCAATGCAGCCAAATGCTTTATGTAGGGATGAAAGGTCTCGGTAGCCCATGGAACGATAAATGCTCCGAAACAGACTCCGGAAGCCATAACAATCAGCGGAATCGCATTGACAAATGAAACAGGATTGTTGATCAGGGAAAGAAGAAAGACTGCTTTCTTATCTCCTTCCTGCGCCCGTTTCTCCACTTCGTTTTCGCTCAGATTGTGCACTGCAGCTGAAAATCCATAAAAAATACCATTCAGCCACAAAAGCAATAATAAAATGACAAAGCCCGCCAGGGGCATACTACTGCCAGATTCCATATATTAAACCTTTGTTCCTCCTAGACAGCGTTACTGCTTATTACCTTCGCAGTAACGAAAACATACTGCTGCTTCCTTATTCCACAGCAGCACGAATGTGCAATTGCGGCAGTCAATGCCGCTGAGACTTTACAACTATATCACTAAAGTTTCTTTTCGTCAAGAGAATGTAAGCTCCAGGCTGATTTCAAGAGCATGGTTCACCTTGTCAAGCATAGGACCGTCCAGGTGACATACTTTATCTTTTAATCTTCTCTTGTCAATGGTGCGAAGCTGTTCTAACAAAATTACAGAATCTTTTTCAATTCCATAGGCCGATGCATCAATCTCAATATGGGTGGGCAGCTTCGCCTTGTTCATTTTGGATGTAATCGCTGCGCAGATCACGGTAGGACTATGTCTGTTGCCTACATCATTCTGAATAATAAGTACCGGTCGGATACCTCCCTGCTCGCTTCCCACCACGGGCCGAAGATCCGCATAAAAAATATCCCCTCTTTTAATTACCACACAATTCACACTCCGTTTTACTTTTACTTTTCTGAAAATAAGTATTTCCAACTTTTTTCATGTGTATACATGTGTGGTATTTTTCCCGCAATTCGTTACGGGTTCTTGCAAAGCAGATAAGGGAAATCTAAATATCCTCAGTCAAAATATGTCAGCTCGCCGCACTCTTTCCCATCTCTGATATAGATCCTTGGCACACGCTTGCTGATATCACATAGAAATTCATAGGAAAAACGGCCTGACAGATCTCCCAGTGTATCTGCACTGATAACCTCATCTCCATCTTTTCCAAGCAGTGTCACTTCATCCCCTGTCTTTACATCCGGGATTTCTGTCACGTCTACCATAAACTGGTCCATACAGACTCTGCCACAGATCGGCGCTTTTTTTCCATGGATCAAAACCCAGCCTTTATTAGAAAGCATTCTTGGGTATCCATCTGCGTATCCAACAGGAATCGTCGCTATCTTTGTAATATGATCTGTCGTGTAGGTTCCACCGTAGCTTACCTGAACCCCCGGCTCCACATCCTTCACGTAGGAAACATGACTCTTCAGTGACATTACAGGTTTCAGCATTACAATGTCTTTTTCCACTTCCTCAGAGGGATAAATTCCATAAATGGTAATTCCTGCACGGACAATGTTCAGGTTGGCTTCCGGTACACGGATTATTCCGGCACTATTGGAACAATGATGCAGTGGAATATGGATTCCATTTTTTTCCAGAAGATCCGCAAAATCAAGATATCGTTTCAGCTGAACCATTGCCGGGGTGCGGTCGTATTCATCTGCTCTTGCAAAGTGAGTGAATAAACCTTCAATTTCCACATTGGGAAGAGCTGCAATTCTGCGGATTTCCTCCAGACTCTCTTCGCTGTCCTTAAATCCGATCCTGGTCATGCCGGTATCCGCAGCCAGATGGATCAGACCTTTTTTGCCTGCTTCTTCAGCAGCTTTGTTAAATTTCCTGGCTGTCTCATAATCACAGACGGCCATGCGCACATCATTTTCGGCAAGTTCCTTATAATATTCTTCAAATACCAGTCCCAGGATCAGAATCGGTCTTGTGATCCCGGCTCTTCGAAGCTGTAATGCCTCCTGGGCTGTAGCTGCAGCAAATCCCCATATATAATCAAATTCCTCAAGCATTCTCGCAATAGGTACTGCACCGTGACCATATGCATCCGCTTTGATTACTGCGATGATCTTTGTTCCCTCTTTTATGTTCTTCTTCATCTGTTCAAAATTATATCTGATTGCATCAAGAGAAATCAATGCTTTGATTCTGCTGTATTTTTCCATAACATTTTCCTCGATTTTCTAAATTTATCAGAGCATGCTCCAAAAGGCGTTCTGCAAAATGTACGTCACAATTCTCATCCTTTACTCTGAACTTCTGCCAGTTTCAAAACTTCCGGCAGGGCTTCGATCATATCCTTCGCCGTCATGCCGTGAGATCCTTTTTTCTCTCTGGCAATATCGCCGCAAAGACCATGAATATACACTGCCAGGGCAGCTTTATAGGAAAGCTCCTGTTCTTCCTCACAGCTTAAATACATGCAGAGAACAGCTGCGATAATACCGGAAAGTACATCTCCGCTTCCTGCTGTGGCCATTCCCGAATTACCAGAAAGATTCAGATACAGCTTTTCATTCTGGTCAGTCACTACTGTACATGCGTCTTTCAGTACCAGAACACCGCCACTTTTCTCTGCATATTGATAAGCACGGGCTACAGGGTCTTCCTTTAGTTCTGATACATCCAAGCCGCAAAGACGGCTCATCTCGCCCATGTGGGGTGTGAGAATGGTCTGTTCCCCTAGGAATTTCATCCACTGTGGATGCATTGCCAGAATATTCAGACCATCTGCATCCAGTATAACAGGCTTTCCTGCTTTTGCTCCGTTTTCCAGGAACCAAAGCATTCTTTCCTTTCCTGAGCCTTCTGTTCCAAGCCCTGGACCGATCACCAGCACATCACACCAGTTTAAATTTTTCCTATTGGCTTCCTCATCAAATTCGCTGGTCAGCATTGCCTCAGGCAAAAGGCTCTGTAAAGGAATCCGGTTCTCTTCCACAGTCTGGATCTTCACCATCCCGGCACCTCCATGAAGTGCTGCACTGGCACTCAGGCAGGCTGCTCCGCACATTCCCTTCGAACCCGCTACAAGAAGGACCTTGCCAAATGTTCCTTTATTTCCCCATGGTTTTCTTGCCGGAAGAGTTTTCACGTCAGATTTTTCCATATGCCAGGCAGCCTTGCTTGCAAGCTCACTGCCATCACGGTCCCGGTCATAAATTCCAATATCCGCCACCACAATTCTGCCAGCATAAGCTCTTCCCGGATACAGACAAAGTCCACGTTTTTTATATGCAAATGTTACGGTAAGATCTGCCTCAAAAGCAGTTCCAAGAACAGCTCCCGTATCTCCATGAATGCCAGACGGAATATCCACCGCTACTTTATACGCAGGAGCTTCATTCATATGGTCAATTATCTCTTTGTAATTCCCGGTAATCTCCCTGGAGAGTCCAACGCCGAAAATTCCGTCTACTATAACAGTATATTCATCCCATACAGGGTTATTCATTACCGGTACCTGGTAGCTCATGGCAATATCCCACTGATGTCGGGTTTCTTCTGTCATTTTATCCGGATTTCCTGCAAGATAAATCTCAGAACGAATTCCCGCCAGATGCAGAAGTCTTGCAATGGCAATGCCGTCACCTCCGTTATTGCCAGATCCGCAGACGGTCAGAATCCGTTCTTTTTTCAAATTAGCAGAACCGTTTTTCTTTTCCAGATATTTCCGGATCTCTTCTGCTGTGGCAAGTGCTGCCCTCTCCATGAGAACCAGGGAGGGAACATGCATATTATGAATAGTGCCATGGTCAAGCAGCTTCATCTGACTGCAGGTTACAACTTTTTTCATAAGGCCACTCCTAATGCAAAACTGCCGCCCGGTCTCCTGTAAATCCTTCAGCGAGACAAGCAGCAGTCCTCTTTGACTTTTATTCTTTGTTTTCTTTATGTTCGTTACGATACTGGCTTAAGTTGTAAGACAGTGCCATCAGACTCTCGGACAGATGAACGTTCTCTACGATCACATCCTCCGGGGCGTCAAGATCTGTATGGGCAAAATTCCAGATTGCCTTGATTCCATTGTCAATAAGAACCTTCGCCATCTCCTTGGCCTTATTCTTCGGCAGGGTCAGAATGGCAATCTCCACCTGATTCTCCCTGATAAATTCCGGGAGACTGCTAACCATCTGGATCTCAATCCCGCGAACGGAAATCCCCTCCAAAACCGGGTTTACGTCAAAAATCCCTACCAGACGGAAGCCACGTTTTTCGAAGTCTCCATAATTGGCAAGTGCCTGTCCCAGATTACCTGCACCCAGGATGATCATGGGATGAATGGTGTCCAGTCCCAGTATTTTACCAATTTCTGTATAAAGATATTCTACATTATATCCATATCCCTGCTGTCCAAAACCGCCGAAATTATTTAAGTCCTGTCGGATCTGTGAAGCAGTCACATGCATTTTTTTACTCAAGTCGTTGGAAGATATACGTTCCACCTTCTCTTCCATCAGCTCCCCCAGATAGCGATAATATCTTGGCAATCTCTTAATTACCGCCTTTGAGATCTCTTTTGCATCCAAAATGTTCCCCTCCTTGTTTCCGCTGCCTGTAATTTTCCGCTAAAAACGCATCGCGGAACATTACCTGTAATCGGCAGCCCGCGTAACACTATGTCAATTATACCGAAATGTTATTTTCTTGTCAATTAAAGTTGTGCAGAATTACAAATTTTTGCAATTTTTTTTGTGATTTGACAATTATTCTTTCAAAAAATAAATTTTTCAAGTATAATATACTATTGAACATTCTAATAATGCTGTTTCTGTGTATACAGAACCGCCTTTTTAAGGAGGAACTTATGATTTTATCATGTCAGAGCATCTGCAAATCTTTTGGGGAAAAGGTGATCCTGCAGGATGCTTCTTTTCACATAGAAGAACGGGAAAAGGCCGCTCTTATCGGCAATAACGGTGCTGGGAAAACAACTCTTCTTCGTATTATCATGGAGGAGATTTCCGCGGATTCCGGTCAGGTGGTCATTGCCAAGGATAAGAAGATCGGTTATCTGGCCCAGTACCAGGATATCCACGGTCATCACACCATTTACGAAGAACTGATGACCACCAAGCAATACATTTTGGATATGGAGGACAAAATCCGTTCTCTGGAACAGGAAATGAAATACGTAGCAGGCGACAAACTTGAGAGCCTGATGAACAGCTATACCCGCTTGACGCACCAGTTTGAGCTGGAAAACGGCTACGCTTATAAAAGTGAAATCGTAGGAGTTTTAAAAGGTCTTGGATTTGAAGAAGAAGACTACGGCAAACAGATTGAGAACCTTTCCGGAGGTCAAAAAACCCGAGTTGCACTTGGCAAGCTTCTGATTTCCAAACCGGATATTCTCCTTCTGGACGAGCCTACCAACCATCTGGATATGGAGAGCATCGCATGGCTTGAGACCTATCTTCTTAACTACCCGGGTGCTGTATTTATCGTTTCCCATGACCGTTATTTTCTGGACAAGGTAGTTACCAAGATTGTGGAGATCGAGGCTGCCCAGATGAGAATGTACGAAGGCAACTATTCCGCTTATGCCTTGAAAAAAGCGCAGCTGCGTGACGCCCAGTACAAGGCTTACCTGAACCAGCAAAGAGAGATCAAACATCAGGAGGCTGTTATCACCAAGCTCCGCTCCTTTAACCGTGAGAAATCCATTAAGCGTGCTGAGAGCCGTGTAAAAATGCTGGACAAGATCCAGCGCATTGAGAAACCAATTGAAATTGATAACCAGATGCGTATTTCCCTGGAACCACGTTTTATCAGTGGAAATGATGTACTTACTGTAGAAGGACTTTCCAAGGCTTTCCCGGGACAGACCTTATTTACCGATATTAATTTTGAGATCAAGCGCGGAGAGCGTGTGGCTCTGATTGGAAACAATGGCACTGGCAAGACTACAATTCTGAAAATTCTCAATGGAATCGTAGCAGCTGACGCCGGACGGTTTGCCCTTGGCTCCAAGGTTCAGATCGGTTATTATGACCAGGAGCATCATGTTCTGCATATGGAGAAAACTATTTTCCAGGAGATATCAGACACGTATCCGACTCTCACTGAGACTGAAATCCGCAATATGCTGGCTGCTTTTCTTTTCACAGGAGATGATGTGTTTAAGCCGATTTCCTCTCTCTCCGGTGGTGAACGCGGCCGTGTTTCCCTGGCGAAGCTGATGCTCTCAGAAGCCAACTTCCTGATACTGGATGAGCCTACCAACCATCTGGATATTGCATCCAAGGAGATTCTGGAGGAAGCACTGAACAGCTACACAGGAACTGTCCTCTACGTTTCCCATGACCGTTATTTTATTAACCAGACTGCTACCCGCATTATGGATCTGACCAACCAGGCCATTGTCAATTATATCGGTGATTATGATTACTATCTGGAAAAGAAGGATGAGATGACCCGGATTTATGCTCCTGTTCAGGAGACCGCAGCTCAGGAAGTTAAGGAAAACGTTTCTGAAACCAAACTCACCTGGCAGCAGCAGAAAGAGGAACAGGCTCTGAAGAGAAAACGGGAAAATGAGCTGAAGAAAGTGGAAGCACGGATTGAAGAGCTGGAAGCAAGGGATAAAGAAATTGATGAAACCATGGTTCTGCCAGATATCTGTACGAATGTGGCAGAATGCACGAAGCTCAGCCGGGAAAAAGCTGCTATAGCAGAAGAACTGGAAGGGCTTTATGAAAAATGGGAGGAGCTGGCATAAATTACCAGTAACCTGTTCTTTTGAGCCTTACATTTCATATTTATTTCAAAAACAGGAACGAATTTCGAATATAAATATCCGAAACCGTTCCTGTTTTTTATAACAATATTAACATTTTTACTTCAAATAGCTTTTAAAAGCTGTCTGTTTTATTACATGGTCTCAAGCTTCTCTCTGATTGCAAGAATAAACTCGCGGCTGTTAAGGACTTTTACATCCTTTAAGGAAGTAATCAGTGCCAGGTCTTTGGTCATCTGTCCGCCTTCGATGGTGGAAAGGGTTGCTTTCTCCAGCTTATCTGCGAACTCTATAAGCTCCTGATTCTGATCCAGCTCACCCCTTTTTCTCAGAGCACCGGTCCAGGCGAAGATTGTTGCTACAGAGTTGGTAGAGGTCTCCTCTCCTTTCAGATGACGATAGTAATGTCTCTGTACAGTTCCGTGAGCTGCCTCATACTCATAATATCCATCCGGAGAAACCAGTACAGAAGTCATCATTGCCAGAGAACCAAATGCAGAGGAAATCATATCACTCATAACATCTCCGTCATAGTTCTTACAGCCCCAGATAAATCCGCCTTCTGCTTTCATTACACGGGCTACTACATCATCGATCAGACTATAGAAGAACGTAATGCCTGCGGCCTCAAATTTTTCCTTAAACTCAGCTTCATAAATATTATGGAATATTTCTTTGAATTTGCCATCGTATGTTTTGGAAATGGTATCCTTGCCGCCAAACCACAGATCCTGTTTCGTATCTAAGGCATAATTAAAGCAGCATCTTGCAAAGCTGGTAATGGATTTGTCCAGGTTGTGAACACCCTGGATCACGCCTGGAGTATCAAAGTGATGGATCAGCTCCGTTCTCTCCTCGCCGTCTTCTCCTTTGAATACCAGCATAGCGTCTCCTGGTTTGTCAATGTACATCTCGGTATTCTTATATACATCGCCGTAAGCATGACGGGCAATGGTGATAGGTTTCTTCCAGTTCTTCACACACGGCTCGATTCCCTTTACCACAATGGGAGCACGAAAAACAGTTCCATCCAGGATTGCACGAATAGTTCCGTTAGGGCTTTTGTACATTTTCTTCAGATTGTACTCAGACATTCTGGCTTTATTCGGGGTAATGGTGGCACATTTAACAGCAACTCCGTATTTCTTGGTGGCTTCCGCTGCATCTATGGTTACCTGGTCATCAGTCTCATTTCTGTATTCCAGTCCAAGATCATAGTATTCTGTCTTCAGATCAATAAAAGGAAGAAGAAGCTCATCCTTGATCAACTGCCACAGAATTCTGGTCATCTCGTCCCCATCCATCTCAACAAGAGGGGTCTGCATTTGAATTTTACCCATTATTACCTCCTAGTATATGTTTTGTGGTAACTGTGAACTATGTCCGCAGCAACCCTATTTTAACTTAATTCCAAGTCTCTGGCAAGTCTCTGCTACAATTGCTTCCAGTTCTGCATCGCAAAGCACAGTAACACGGCCATCCTCATACTGCTGGTCAACCCAGGACTTGATCATCTTTACAAGCTCACTGTTCTTATCAACCTTCTGGTCACCCTTCAGTCGATAATGGCTGTCGATCCAGTGTGCGATTCCGGCAGCTCCGGAAGTATTGGAAACGGCAACCTCAACCGGGCGGTTCAGGAATTTTTCGGTATCAAATACGTTATAGATTTCCTCATTTTTTAGAAGTCCGTCGGCGTGGATACCAGCTCTTGTTACATTGAAGTTCTTTCCAACGAAAGGAGTTCTTTCCGGTATGTGGTAGCCAATCTCTTTCTCATAGTACTCAGCAAGCTCTGTGATAACAGTTGTATCCATACCTCCAAGGTTTCCGCGAAGCTGTGCATATTCAAATACCATTGCCTCAAGAGGTGTATTTCCGGTACGCTCTCCGATACCAAATAAAGAAGTATTAACACCACACGCACCATACAGCCATGCTGTTGTGGAGTTGCTGACTGCCTTATAGAAGTCATTATGTCCATGCCACTCGATCAGTTCAGAAGGAACGCCTGCATGAACCATAATACCATAAATAATACCAGGTACAGAACGAGGGATCACGGCACCAGGATAGTTAACACCATAGCCCATGGTATCACAGCAGCGAACCTTAACCGGAATGCCGTACTGCTGGCGAAGCTTCATCAGCTCAAGGCAGAATGGGATAACATAGCCATAAATATCAGCTCGTGTAATGTCTTCAAGATGGCAACGGACAGAAACACCGATTTCCAGACATTCTTTTACAATGCTTAAATAATGCTCCATCGCCTGTTTACGTGTCATTTTCATCTTATAAAAAATATGATAATCGGAACAGCTTACCAGGATACCGGTCTCTCTCATACCCATATCGCGGACAAGCTGGAAGTCCTTCTTATTTGCACGGATCCAGCTGGTAACCTCAGGGAACTCATAGCCTCTCTCCATACATTTCTCAACAGCATCACGGTCTTTCTTACTGTAAAGGAAAAATTCAGAAGCACGGATCCTTCCTTCCGGTCCGCCCAGCTTATGAAGGTAATCATAAATCCTTACGATCTGCTCAGTGCTGTATGGTGCTCTGGACTGCTGGCCATCACGGAATGTCGTGTCGGTGATCCAGATATCATCTGGCATATGATGTGGAACAACTCGGTCGTTGAATGCAATTTTCGGTACTTCAGAATATGGAAAAAGATTTCGGAATACATTGGGAGTTGCAACATCCACAAGCGGATACATATGCTCCTCTAACTGAAGCAGGTTTGTGTGGCGATTCATAGAAACACGTCTGTTTTCCATAGATATTTCCTCCTCATCTCTTGGAACTCTTGCTGTCCATTTTACTCACTTAAAGCGACTTCGTCAAGTGCTTTTATACTGTAAAGTGATAATTCTTTATCAAAGTTTGTGTATTCTTTTTCGTACATTTCTTCAAATCACTTAAGCAGAAATCCTTTTCACACAATTGGCTGCTTTTACATTTTCAGAAACTTTCTGCGGTTAAATTTCCCCCACCCTTGCAGGTTTTGAGGCAGTCCCATATCATCTGCACTATTCATCAGCATAGTTTTGATATCCGTATTGGTAAGTGCAGGATTTTTTTCCAAAGCACAAGCAATAGCACCTGTCACCAGAGGCGTAGACATAGAGGTGCCGCTTTTCACACCATAGGAATAAGGTTTTCCAGGCACGCAGGACATAATTTTATTTCCAGGTGCCACAATATCCGGCTTGCACACGCATTCCGCCGTTGGTCCTCTCCCTGAAATAGCACTGCGCCCTTCCAACAAATCGCTGGAGCCCACTGTGATCACTTTTTTGCTGCTTCCCGGAGCTGTAATACTGCCCGGCCTTGGTCCCTGGTTTCCGGCAGCTGTGACCACTACCACTCCTTCATCCCACAGCTGCTCCACACTTTCCAGAAGCCTGGCATGGTTTCTTTTTGAGTTACAGGTAGTTCCCACAGAAATATTTACCACCCGGATCCTGTACTGCTGCCTGTATTCCCGAATCCACCGAAGAGCCCGAAGCACGTCATCCTGACTTCCATTTCCATAACGGTCAAGCACTTTCAGAGCAATGATTCCGCAGCCAGGTGCTGCGCCTCTGTATTTTCCCATGGAAGCAGTGCCATCTCCTGCCACCAGCCCGGCTACATGGGTGCCATGTCCATTATCGTCATAAGGTCTCCTTTTAAAATCCAGGAAATCATAAAAAGTCCAGATCCTGCCAGTAAAATCTATATGCTCATAAATCCCGGTATCCAGAATACACACACCGATTCCTTTTCCGGTATAAAAAGATTTTTCCATTATTTTCCCCGATAAAAAGAAACTTATAATAAATTATGTTTCCATTTTCCAATCTGCTTTAAAATTATAGACAATTTTTGAAATTCTCAAAAATTTTTGTCGCTTTTTCTGAGCATATATAGTATAATGAAAATACGCATAAATTCGTATTTATAAAAGGAATTTTCCAGTAATATCAAACAATTATTTCAGGTGACAAAATGGAGTAAGTCACAACTATACATGAGAGGACGAAAATAATATGGAAAAAGACAACAGGCAGACTCCGGAGGAAAAATTTCACTATTACTCCGGAGCTATCAGACGTGACATGGGGAACCTGCTTAAGTGGCTGCTTCTGGCAGTGGTGGTAGGATGTATAGCGGGAGCTTTCAGTACTTTGTTTTCTTTTGTGCTGAAGGCAGTGACCGGTTACCGCAAGGCACATCTGTGGACCTTTTTTCTCCTGCCCCTATTCGGACTTTGCATCGTATTTCTTTATGAGAAATTCGGAAAAGACGATGGCGGCACGAATCAAGTCCTTTCTACAGTCCGTTCCCAGGATGATGTGCCCTGGAGATCCGGTCCGCTGATTTTTATTTCGACTGCATTGACACATCTTGCCGGTGGTTCAGCAGGACGTGAGGGTGCAGCTATTCAGTTGGGTGGCAGCATTGCCAATCTTCTTGGCAGATGGATCCATCTCGATGAGGAAGACCGTCATGTGATCGTTATGTGTGGTATGAGTGCTGCTTTCTCTGCACTATTTGGCACACCAATGGCTGCAGCTGTTTTTTCCTTGGAAGTGGTCAGTGTAGGGGTTATGTATTATACAGCTCTTATGCCCTGTATGATTGCATCTTTGATCGCATCCCATTTTGCGGCTGGTATGGGCGTTACGCCGGAAGCTTTTCACGTAGTAAATATTCCTGCACTTTCCCTGGAAACAGGGCTGAAAATGGGCGTTGTAGCCCTTGGATGTGCAGTGATCAGTATTGTCTTCTGTATTATTTTAAATGAGACAGCCAGATTCTACGGCCGGTTTTTTTCTAATAAATATGCACGGGTAGTGGCCGGTGCCGTTCTGGTTATTTTTATTACACTGATTCTTGGAACTACGGATTACATGGGAGCCGGTGCTGAGCTTATTGAGAAAGCAGTGGAGACCGGAGACACCGATTATATGGCTTTCTTCTGGAAAATGCTCCTTACCGCACTGACTATGAAGGCTGGTTTTCGCGGAGGCGAAATCGTTCCGTCTTTCTGCGTAGGCGCCACTTTCGGATGCATGGCAGGACAGCTGATAGGGCTTTCTCCCTCCCTTTGCGCAGCCTGCGGAATGGCTGCTGTTTTCTGTGGTGTGACGAACTGCCCGATTACTTCTATTCTGATTGCCTTTGAAATGTTTGGCTTTAAGGGAGTGTCCTTCTATCTGATCGCCGTTTCTATCAGCTATGCGGCTTCCGGATATTATGGACTGTATAAAGATCAGACGATTGTATATTCTAAATACAAAGCCAAATATATAAATAAACACACAAAGATGTAAGTATAAGTATCGCTGACGTTTATTTTGTAGAAATTGGACGAAAATTATTCTTCCTGAATATGTATCAGCTGCAAAATATACAGACGCTGAAATTTGCAGGAGTCCATGTTGCACGCGTGGCTAGTGTCGTTTTCATGAAATAACTATTTTCATTTACTTATCTGCGGAGTGAAATAGTTATTTACTAAACTGCACCAGGCAACAGACGAGACATTCCTGTAAACTATAAAAAACGGCACTTAAGTGCCGCAAAAAGAAGGGGGTACATTTATGAACCTTGAAAAACTTTTTCACCTGAAGGAAAACCACACTGACGTGAAGACCGAAATCATGGCCGGTATTACCACATTCATGACCATGGCTTACATCCTCGCTGTCAATCCCAACATCCTTTCCGCTGCCGGAATGGACCGGGGTGCAGTCTTTACTGCTACTGCACTTTCATCCTTCATTGCAACCTGCCTGATGGCACTGTTATCCAATTACCCGTTTGTCCTGGCACCTGGTATGGGACTGAATGCATACTTTGCATATACCGTAGTTCTTGGCATGGGTTATTCCTGGCAGCAGGCTCTGGTTGCTGTATTTGTGGAAGGTATCATCTTTATCCTGCTTTCCCTTACTAATGTACGTGAAGCAATTTTTAACTCCATTCCTATGACACTGAAACACGCAGTTTCTGTTGGAATCGGTCTTTTCATCGCATTTATTGGTCTGCAGAATGCAAAGATCGTTGTAAACAATGATTCCACACTGGTAAGCATGTTCTCCTTTAAGGGCTCCATGTCAGATGGTTCTTTCAATTATCTTGGAATCACTGTTCTTCTTGCCCTGATTGGCGTACTGGTTACCGGCATTCTTCTTGTAAAGAATGTAAAAGGCGGTATCCTGTGGGGCATCCTTATTACATGGGCGCTTGGAATCCTCTGTCAGTTTGTGGGACTTTATGTTCCAAATCCGGATGCAGGTTTCTACAGTCTTCTCCCGGATTTTTCCAATGGAATTTCCGTACCGAGTATGGCTCCTACCTTTATGAAAATGGATTTCGCAGGAGTTTTCTCACTTGACTTTATCGTTATCATGTTTGCATTCTTATTTGTAGATATGTTTGATACTCTGGGAACTCTGATCGGTGTTGCTTCCAAGGCAGACATGCTGGACAAAGACGGTAAGCTTCCAAAAATCAAAGGTGCTCTTCTTTCCGATGCTGTTGGTACTACTGTAGGTGCAATGTGCGGTACTTCTACTGTTACTACATTTGTTGAGAGCGCTTCCGGTGTTGCAGAGGGCGGACGTACAGGTCTTACTTCACTTGTTTCCGCTATTTTGTTCGCACTTTCCTTGTTCCTTTCCCCGATCTTCCTGGCGATTCCTTCCTTCGCCACAGCTCCGGCTCTGATCGTGGTTGGATTCCTTATGCTGACCTCTGTTACCAAGATCGACTTTGACGACCTTACAGAAGCGATTCCGGCATTTATCGCAATCATTGCAATGCCGTTCCTGTACAGCATTTCCGAAGGTATTGCACTTGGCGTTATCTCTTACGTTATCATCAACGTCTGTACCGGAAAAGCTAAAGACAAAAAGATCAGCCCGCTTATGTATGCTCTGGCTGTTATCTTTGTTCTGAAATATGTATTCCTGTAATAACAGAATGAAATAATTATACGGTTTGCAATAACATTATTCACGGAACATCACCTGTAAATCGCAATAAATAATCCTAAAAATCCCCCTGCCATGGAACCACGCTTTCCTGGCAGGGGAATTTTTCTATAACACTACTTAAGGGGGTATAAGGTAGATTACATCTGTGAAATCATCTCGTAAATCTGTTACTGTTCACTTTGCAGTCAGTAACCACTTCGCGGAACATTAGCGTTTTACATTGAATGCGCTCATTCCCGGATATACTGCTGCATCTCCAAGCTCTTCCTCGATACGGAGCAGCTGATTGTATTTTGCAACACGCTCTGTTCTGGACGGAGCACCGGTCTTGATCTGGCAGGTATTTAATGCTACTGCAAGGTCAGCAATCGTAGTATCCTCTGTCTCACCTGAACGATGGGAAGAAATTGCTGTATAGCCAGCCTTATGAGCCATCTTGATTGCCTCAAGAGTCTCTGATACAGATCCGATCTGGTTCAGCTTGATTAGGATGGAATTGCCGCATCCAAGAGAAATACCTTTGGAAAGTCTCTTTGTATTTGTTACAAACAGGTCATCACCTACCAGCTGCACTTTATCTCCCAGTTCTTTGGTAAGCTTCTTCCATCCTTCCCAGTCTTCCTCATCAAGAGCATCCTCGATGGAAATAATCGGATACTTGTCAACCAGTTTTTTCCAGTGGTCGATCAGCTGGTCAGATGTGTAAACAGTGCCGGCCTTCGGAAGCTTGTACTCGCCAAGCTTGCCAGTCTTCCACTCGGAAGATGCAGCATCCATAGCGATCATGAAATCTTTTCCAGGCTCATATCCTGCATTCTTAACAGCCTCAAGTATTGTCTCAATGGCTTCCTCGTCAGATTTCAGAGCCGGTGCAAAACCACCCTCATCACCAACAGATGTTGCAAGTCCTCTTGATTTCAGAATAGCTGCAAGAGCATGGAAAACTTCTGCACACCATCTTAAGCACTCTTTGAAGCTTGGTGCTCCAACTGGCATGATCATGAACTCCTGCACATCAAGTCCTAAGGAAAGTGCATGGCAGCCGCCGTTTACAATGTTCATCATCGGTACTGGCATACGGTTTCCGGAAATACCACCGAGGAAACGATAAAGCGGGATATCAAGGGATGTTGCAGCTGCACGGCAGCATGCGATGGAAACAGCCAGGATTGCATTTGCACCAAAGTTTGATTTGTCTTTGGTTCCGTCAGCTTTGATCATCGCCTTGTCAATTGCATAAATATCGGATGCATCCATTCCTGAGATTGTGTCGTTGATGGATGTATTAATGTTCTCTACAGCCTTTGTAACACCTTTTCCAAGGTATCTGTTCTTATCATTATCTCTAAGCTCCAGAGCCTCAAATTCGCCTGTAGAAGCGCCACTGGGAGCAGCTCCTCTGCCGATGGTTCCATCTACCAGATAAACTTCTGCTTCTACTGTAGGATTTCCTCTGGAATCCATAATTTCTCTTCCAATGACTTTCTCAATTTCTAAGTAATCCATGGTATGTATACTCCTTTCATTTTTCAAAGGAACTCCTTCGCGAACTACTTCCCGGAAAAGTCCAGCCGCAATCCGCATCATATTATGTCAGCGGTCTTTCTGTCATAATAAGGAGTCCAAATGATTTACACCGTTAGGTTAGCTATCCCTAACTCTGTAATTAGTATAAACTAACCATAACGAGATTGCAAGAGAAATAGGTGATAATATTTTTCATGATGTGTACGTGGTTTGTTTTCCGGTCACACTTCCACGATGTATTCTGATAACCGAGAAATAACAGGCTCCAAAGCCTGTTTCAAACGCGCTCTAGTTCAGGTAATTATACACTATACTGGAAAATTTCCTTGATTCCATTTATGCCCGTATACCCCTGCTTTTTCAAATACTTGTTAATATAATTGCACCCTGATGAAAAACTGCCATTTCCAAGTGTCCTTACAAGCTCATTATAGCACTCATTGTCACTGACCGTGATCATACTGTTCAGAAGACTTTTCACTGTTCCATTCAGGTTGATCCGCTTCTTATTGCCGCTGGCATAAACTGCTTCCATAACAAAAAGCTTGATTACACTGGCTGGATACATACTGGTTTCATTAATAGACAAAATATCCCCTGTTTTCAGATTTTCCACATACACAGACCAGTTGCCGCTGTACCCATTTACGGTGGACTGGAGTTTCTTCTTCAGTTTTCCCAGACGTACCTCTTCTTTGGCACATTTCCTGCCCTCTTCATTTACATACACATTCTCTGAAACCATCTGACTTGTAGCGATTGTTCCGTTGGCTGTAAGATAATAGCCCTTATACCAACGGTTTGTGTACAATTTTCCATTTTTATTTAATGCCAACTTTTTCCCTTTAATGGTAATCCAGCCTGCATTCTCTTTCCCATTTTTCTTCCCCTGTATAAATAAAACGAGATAGAACTTAACTTATTCTCACTTTATAAGATTCGCAAATTTATCGCCATATTTCTTTTTACTAATATACGCCATTATAATTCCTAAAAGAATCCATCCACCGACAATAATCCATTCCTGCCAGACCAATGTACAATTCGTCTCCGGAATAATATACATGGCGGACATGGTTCCTGACATAATAACTGCAACTATTCCTACAAATTTGTAGTGTTTTACCTTATATGGTCTCCTCATATCAGCTTCTTTCCTTCTTAAAACTATAAAGGACAGTGATACAATGCAATAAGCAAAACAGCAGGCAAAATTTCCTGCATCAACAATCCACACAAGCATTGACCGGCCAAAAAACGGGGAAATAACTGATAATGCCCCAATTAACAGCAATGAATTCACAGGTGTATTGTATTTCTTATGTAGTACAGCAAATTTCCTGGGAAGCATATAGGAAACAGACATAGAATACAAAGCTCTGCTCCCGCCAATCAGGAACGAATTCCAACTGGTAACAATACCGCAAAGACCACCAATTATCAGGACTTTAGCCATATTAGCATTATTAAATGCAACACCCATTGCATCGGCAGTTACAAGGCCGGTGGCAGAAAGCATTGATGTCTTGATCTGTTCTGCATTCATAACATATCCAACAGCCAGAACAACCAGGACATAGAAAGAAACCGCCATAATGATAGAAAGAATCATCATCTTCCCCAATTTTTTCAAAGGAACATTAATTTCTTCAGCTGCCTGTGGTATAACATCAAATCCAAAAAGAAAAAAAGGCGTCATTATAGCGACCTTTGCAATATTTTGAATAATTTCGCCATTGGTGTCTCCAACCAATAACTGATTCTGAAGATTGTTTACGTTTCCTGAATATGCAGCTCCTGCAACCAGTGCGATTCCTACTGCCGCAATTACACAAGTTAATATTTTCTGAAATCTTGCAGCTTTCTTCATTCCAATAATATTGAGGAATAGAATTAACAGCGCCATTCCAATTGCAATAAGCAGCCATGTAAAATATATATCAAATCCGCCAACCGAATATAAATATCCTCTGGCTATTTTAGGAAAAACATATTGAAGGATAGTTGGAAATGATACTGCCTCATAGCATACAACGCCAATGTAGCTTAAAATAATAGACCATGTACATATATAGGCTCCAATAGAGCCAAATGCCTTATAGCTAAATACATGTTCACCACCACATTTCGGCATTGCGGTAGTCAGTTCGGCATAACACAAACCTACAAAGTAGATCATAATACCGCCAATAATAAATCCAAGTACCGTTCCAAGAACTCCACCACTGGTAATCCACTGACCAGAGGACACAACCCATCCCCATCCAATCATAGCACCAAATGCTACGACCAAAACATCACCCGTGTTGAGCACTTTGCTAAATTCTGACTCTCTATTACTCACTAACATCCTCTCTTTCCTTAATCCTGTGAGAATTTTATACCGTCATTCTTTAATATGGATGACCTCCAATTCTCCCAACAAGTACTTTTTTACCATCTCCAACCTGATTGTCCATCCATGATTTGTTCTGAACAAACTCATGGATTGTAGTTAATCTTTCCACACCGTCAATAACACTCTTATGCCCATTTTCATCTTCATCAAAACAAAACGAAGAAAATTGCATACGCAATAAAATAATTTGTATCTATATCATCTATGTCCTGCTCTTCAATTCCAATATAATCCTTTTCAAAATTTTTCTTAGCTTCCAGATACTCAGTAATTTTATTCACCCTTAGCTGTTTCATTGATACGTCACCTCAAAAAAAATCCCATGGAAACACTATCTTCATTTAAGATAATGATACCATGGAATTGTAAAAAAATCTATAAAATTTGGCACCTGTTAAAAGATCAATCTCATAATCATGTTACAGTTACAGAGATTTTTATGAAGCATACCTTATATAGCGGCTGATTGTATGATTGATATCATAACTTCCATTACCATACACGCCACGATACCAGCCCGCAAACTGAGCTTCCGGATCATAATATGCTCCATCAATCATTACCCATCCATGTCTGGTAAGACCATCCGCAGCACCATCTCTTGTACCAGAAACGCGACCAAGAACTACATACGGATTATATCCCAATTCTCGTGCCATCGCTGCAAATGTGCAGGCAAACCCATAACAATCTCCACCGCCTGTAGTAAGCATGTTATATGCAACCTCACGCTGCCATCCTTTTTTATTCAGATCCGGCCAGTATGTTGAATAATAGAAATTTCCACTGCTGGTAAGATATCGCCAACAGGAATAAAGCTTTTCAGATTTACTCATTTCTGTAGTCGTAATTCTGGAAATTATAGTCATAAGTTTCATCTTTAGTTTGGCATTTAAATCATTTTTGGCATATCCCTTGCTGTTAAAGGTAACGTTTGCAACCGTTTTGTTTTTTGTCAGACGTCCTTTAATGTCGCCTCTGTAGAGTTTGTTTCCGATTTTGAAAAATCCTTTTATTGCCTGTCCTTTTTTGTTTACATAATATAATTGCTTTCCTACTTGTACAATTTTCGACTTTGATGGCTTGAGCAATCTTCCCTGGAGATCAAAAACATATGTGTATTTTCCAATTTTTGTTCCACCAACTGCTGCTGTTCCATCAGCTTTAAAATAGTAACGTCTTTTCTGAATGGTTTTCCATTTACTTTTCAGTTTATTGCCTTTCTTATCATAGAAAAAGTATTTTGTACCTTCTTTTATAAAACCGCTTTTCTTCACTGTCACTGGCTGAATCTGAATTGTATCAGAAGCACCGCCATTTTCTGCCTGAACAGGTACTGTGCAAACAGTCATTACAGATATCGCGGCAATGGCAAGAATTTTTCTTATCCTTTGCATACTTTCTTCCCCTTATGTACTACAACATTCAAATCAGTCTTTCAGACGGCAGACCATTTCCCAAAGCGCCGTTGCAGAGTTAAAGTTCTCCGGAATAATATCTGCCGGAGTAATAGCAATATCAAACTCATCTTGAAGTTCGCTGACAATTGACAAAATTGCAAAAGAATCAAGCAAACCATCATCAATCAGAGTATCACAGGTTTCATAATCTACCCCTGGCTTAATATCCTCAAGAATTTCTATTAATTTGTCCATTTTTGTTTCCTCGCTTTCCAATTATCGTTTTTGCACAAATACCTGCTGAAGCAGGATACATTTATTTTCCAATTACGAGCATAACACAAATCCTAAATCATTTCAATACGAAGAAAGCTTCACTTCTTTATACGTTACTGTTCAGCTAATCTGTGTTGCCAGAAGTTTTCTGTTAATTTTTCCATTCTGATTATGAGGCATTTCAACTAAATGATTGATTTTTCTTGGCTGCATATAATCCGGTAATTTTGACCTTAATGTTTTTAGCAATGTTTTATCGTCAATTGCGCCAGAATAGAATAACACAATTCTCTTTTTAGCCGAATCAAATACACAACAATTTTCATCTACTCCATCAATGCTGCTTACATTTGCCTCAATTTCGCCGAGTTCAATTCTTCTTCCCATATATTTAATCTGGAAATCTTTGCGACCATAGTACTCCAATTCACCATACTCATTGAAACGTACCAGATCGCCCATTTTATATACTGTTTCCGGATAACAAGAATTCAGTGGATTCTGAATAAATACTTCCGCGGTCTTTTCGGGATCTTTATAATATCCATATCCTACTGAATTTCCTCTGACAACCAACTCACCAACACCTTCTGTTATAGGATTGCCATGCTCATCAATCACAAGAACATCACAATTGCTGTACGGAATGCCGATTGGAAGGATATCTTCATCTTTAAATTCCCGGTCTACAATATAGTAAGTACATCCATCTGTAATCTCAGTAGAACCATATGCATTAATATATACAGCATCCGGAACCGCTTGCTGCCATGCCTTCAGCTGTTTTATTGGCATAACTTCACCGCCGAAAACAATGAGTCTGATTGCTGACAGATCTGCTACAGAAAATGCATTTGTATTAGCTATCATGCAAAGTGCAGATGGAACCCAGCTAAGTAAATTAATCTTATTTTCGTACAAATATTGAACCAGATAAGCTGGGAAAAGAAATTTGCTTTTGGGAATCAGGTAAGCATGTGCTTTGGCTGCAATTGTTCCATAAATATCAAGAGCTGTCATAACATAGTAAAACGGAACCTGAACACCCAGTACATAGGTATCGTCCATTTTATAGTCTGAAACCAATGCAACTATGTAACTGGTGATTGCTTTATGAGGTGTGACTACGCCTTTTGGAACTCCTGTCGATCCAGAAGTAAAAAGGACATAAAGCACATCCGTCTCCAGAATCTTTGCTTTACTCTCTTCAATTGTTTCTTCAAATATTTCAGAATCATTTAATTCCTCTGTAACAATAATCCTGTCTTCACAAAAAAACTCTTTTGCATTTTCAAAATGCTTTCTGTCTGTAAGTACCAGTTCTGGCTCAAGTACTTCAAATATTTTATTAATTCGCTCAACCGGCATTTCCGTATCAATTACAGAATAAAAATTGCCACTATAAGCGACTGCCATCATTGATGAAATACAGTAAATGGATTTATCAAAATAAAGGGCTACTGGTTTCTTACGAAATCCCGACTTTATAATCGGCATTGCAATCCTGTAAGCCTCTTCCTGAAGCTCTTTATATGTAAGGGATCTTGCTTCTTCTGTAAAAGCAGCTTTATTTGGATGTGTTTTTACAGCATCATCCAGAAAATCTGTCATAATTCTTGGCATATGACACCTCCATATATTAAATTTGGTTTAAAATATTTGCCAACACTTTGGAATACTCTTTTGCAGCATTTCCATTCATATGACCATTATAGTCCGTATAACTGCTTAAGTCGTGAGAAAATGCCTTGAAGTATTGTGTATTAAAATTCAGGTAAGTAATTCCTTTTTGATTAAAATACTCTCCCAAATATTTTGAAGCCGCATTAAAATTATCACTGTAAACTTTCAGTGTATCAATTGGAATCGGAGTAGTTACAGCTACAAATTCAATATTATTTTCCGCGCAAAAATCAATCAGCTTTCCAAGATATTCCATATTCTGCGGTTTTACCTGAGCTTCTGTAAAATCCTTCATAGACTGCATTTTCAGCTTGGTTGTATCAACCGGATAACGCTCAATCAGGCCACTTTCATGGTATTCCTGGGTATCGCTCTTTAAATGGGAAATATCATAATCTTTATTCCATTTTTGAGAAAAAGTTTCCTTTACTTTTCCAAGCTCATAGCTAAGTGAATATTCATACCACGGAAACAGAACAGTTCTGAAATTGCAGTCCGCAATAGAATTCCAGAAATATTCCAATTTAGCTTTTGAGAAAGGAAACTCGTGATAAAACAGAAGATAATTGTTTCCTTCTTCTTTTTTGGAAACCAGATATTCCGGATCCACTTCATAAATAATTCTGGTAGGCTTCTGCTTCTCTGCAATCAGCTTCGCAATATGATACGCGTCAATTACATATTCTCCTCCAACGCACATATTGTGACCAGTTCTTCCTGTAATTTCTTCCATTACTGCCGGATCAATATCTGTCATTCCGTGAGAAGTTCCCAGAATAATGTCATCATATTGATTATTTACCACTGCATGAATATCATTCCTCATAAAGGTACATGGATAAAGCGCCATATCCAATCCTACAAGAAGTGTTATACACACAGCAAGTACCAGTACTGTCTTTACGATTTTCTTAAAATTGTGCATAAATAAAACCTCTCGCTACTGCAGTGGAACCAAACAAGCCAATGGATACCAGCATGCAAAAATAAATGGCAGCTGTAACAGGTAAAGGAAGCTTTGCAAGAGACTCGCGAATTTTCACTCCTCTTTCCTGAAGTACACTGACAATAAACTGAATCACACATAAAACACCAATGATCAAAAGAGCATAAGGAGTAAATGCAGTCCCCTGTTTACCTGCCGGAATCATAAGAAGCTGAGATGGAGCAAAACTTGTCAGGGACTGCTTCATCATAAGAAAAGCCTGTCCTACACTGTCTGCCCGATCAAAATAATTACCAATAAGAACCAGTATAAACGTTCTGACTACTGTAAATACGTAATACCAGGTTTCTTTACCGGAAATATTCAGTTTTTTCTTCCAACTGCGATAGTTATCAGCCATAATTCCACTAAATGCAATAATGATACCATTATACATACCATATACGATATATTTCCATGCAGCTCCATGCCAGATACCCACAAGGAAAAATACAATCAGATTTGCTGCACCAATTGGAATAGCACGGCCGATTTTCTTACCAAATACTTTTTTGCATTTCTTACCGAATTTACTCATCCAACGAGATAATGTAACCGGATAGAATACATAATCCTTCATCCAGGTTCCAAGGGTGATGTGCCAGCGATGCCAGAAATCTGCAGTCGATACTGCAAAATAAGGTCTTTTAAAGTTCTCATCCAATTCAATTCCAAACATAGAAGAAATACCGATCACAACATCCATTCCACCAGAGAAATCTGCATAAATCTGAATCAGATAAAATAATACTCCAAGCAGAGCAACTCCATTGTATTTCTCCGGATCACAAAAAATCGCATCTGAAAAAACCGCAGCCCAATCTGCAAGAATCATCTTCTTAAAAAAGCCCCAGAGAATTCGTTCAAACCCTCTGACAATATTCTGACTTTCAAATTTGTGCTCTGCATAAAGCTGGTTTGCCAGACGACTGTATCTACCAATAGGTCCCTGTAAAATCTGGGGAAAATAAGATACAAACAGCGCATACTTAAACGGCTGTCTTTCTGCCTTACATCTCTTCCAATATACATCCAGAAGATATCCGGAAGACTGAAATGTGTAGAAAGAAATTCCAAGGGGAAACAGAAGTTCAATTCCTCTTAAATGTAAATGAAACAGGGCGTTGATATTCTCTATTGTAAAGTTGGTATACTTTACCACGCCAAGCATCCCGAAATTGAGAATCAGCCCAAGAATTAAAAGTTTTTTTGCACCTTTGTGATTGCCGTTTCCTTCTGTTTTTTCAATGAGAAGAGCCAGCAGCCAGGTTACAATGGTGGAAAAAAGAATAAAGACAACGTAACGGGGACCGCCTGCTATGTAATAGATATAACTGAAAGCAAGAAGAACGATCCACTGAAATCTGCGTGGGACAAGATAGTAAATAAGTACACTTGCCGCCACAAATAGTATAAACAGATTAGATACTAACGACATATTTTTCTCCTAAACCGGACATGGCTCTGCACTGCTCCTCACAGTGCAAGAGCCATGTCCTGTATTTGAGTTGCAAAGCAACTGAAAGTCCTATATGGTGTGCCCCTCTATAGGAAGCAAATCTTTTTAATTTAAAAGACCATTATCCAGGCAGCCGTCTCCGCCGTCATCACCGCCGCTATAATCATCCCCACCGCCGTAATCATAGGAATAATCATTGTTGTCGTAGGAGTAATCATAACTCTCTGTCTGCTGTGCAGCTGCCGCCTGGTCTGCTGCTGCCTGAGCTGCGGCTGCATCAGCAGCTGCCTGGTCAGCGATTGCTTTCTCAGTATCGTATGTACTCTTCTTCTCTTTGGTGCTCTTCAGTTTATAAGTACCATAAATAATTCCATCCTTCTCGCGAAGAGTAAGGGTACCAAGATCCTCAAGTACAATACCGTGAACATCTGCTGTTGTTCCGTCTTCAAAGGTAAGCTGCATATCATAAGTTGGAGCAGTATCCTCAGAAGTTTCTTCCGCTGTCTCTGCTTCACTGTTTTCTTTGGAAAAATATACTCTCTTCTTCTCTTTTAACTCAAATACGTCGTCAGCTTCCATCATATTCTCAGGAAATTCTGTCTCATCAGCAGTCTTGATCGCAAGTCCTGTAATCTTTTTGCCTGTACCATTTCTCAGTTTAAAAGCAATGCAGCCTTCTGTCTTTTCGCCAACTGTTTTTAAGTCTTCTTTCTTTTTGGCAGCGGTCTTTTCTTCTTTTGTATCATCAGAATCAGCTGATTCCGCATCTGCCTCTTCTGCATCTGCATCCTCTTCCTCATCAGAGCTGTCTTCTGCAGCATCTGCCTCAGCTACTTCAGTTGTCTCTGCCGCAAAGCAGCTTACCGGAGCTGCAATGGCTAATGTGCCTGCTAATAATGCCATTAATAATTTTCTCTTCATGATCAATCTCCTTATGTCATTCTTTTTAGTTATAAAAAATCAGAAGCTGATTTTTGTTCTTTTTTCATTATATTTGTAAGTTCCCTTGGCACCGTATTTGAATTTGTATCCACTGTTGACATTTGGGTTATTGCGGTATGTATATGCAAAGTTCGGATCATATACATAAGTGGTTTTGCCGGATTTAATCTCGCACCATGCATGCTCGCCGTCTTTGCCGTTGCGCTGCGGCACAGAACCCATAACAAATTTAACATTCAGCCCTTTTACTTTCGCCATCATAGCAAAAGTTGCAGCCATTACATAGCAGTCACCTTTGCCATATTTAAAGCCATACGCTGCATAATATTCAACTGCATTCTTACTTTTTCCCGGTTTCTTTACGCCGCCGAAATATTTAATTTTTGTGGAGCTCCAGGTAAATGCTTTTTTAAGGTTTCCACCGCATTTTTTAAGTCGGATTGCTGCCAGTTTCTCGGCTGTGGAAGCTGTGGTTACCACACCTTTTTTGTTGATATGATAATATTTATTTTTGATTTTGTAGCCATATTTGTTTTTTACAAGTTTTCCATTCTTGTAATAATAGGTCTTACCTGCTTTTTTGTAGAAACCTGTTTTCGGTGGTTTGTTTTCCTGCGCAGGTGTAGGTGTAACAACCGGAGCTTCAACTACAGTTGTCACAGTAGTACTGCTGTCCGCGGTTCCTTCTGCAAATACAGGAGTTCCCATTGTAAGTGTCATACTCAGTGACAGAACAACTGCCAATGTTTTGGTAATCTTTCTCATATTTATTTTCTCCAATCTTATATTTCTTTTATTATTTAGAGTCCGTTAATCTAAAAATCCGGCTCCAAATATCATTTTTGCAATCTGCATATTCTATCGGGGCTGAATACCGTATATGATTTCACCACCGCTGATTTTTTTTCCAAGTGATACATAGATATTTGCATATGTCAGTTTCATATCTTTGCTTACACCATTCATACAGCTGGAATAGGATCTGGTCTTGGAGGGTTTGCCAAGAAGTTTGCGAAGTTTCACACCGTTTTCCATATATTTGCTGGCTTTTTTCAGCTGGCTGCTCTTCTTGGCTACACGTACACCATTCTTATCAAAGTAATAAGGGGTTCCTTTCAGGTCTGCATATACACCTTTTTTTACTTTATATCCATTTCGGTCAAATCCATAGTACTTTTTGCCAATCTTCTTAACTACAACATTTTTCTTATAACCGCTCTCCTTCGGCGCTGCATAAGCCACTCCGTTTTTGCCAAAGTACTGTTTCTTATCTGTGCTCCAGCAGTTTTTCTGCATTACGCCGTCTTTGTAATAATAGGTTTTGGAACCTTTCTTAATAATTCCATTTAATAATGCAGGTGTGGGAGCTGCAACCGGATTTTCGACTACAGCGGCTGCTCCATCACTGCTGCCAGCTACCTCTGCATTTGCAATTACTGGTGTCTGCAGCATAAATACACACATTGCAGGAAGAAGTAATTTTTTCCACTTTTTCATTTTCTAAATCTCCTTTATAAAAATTTTTAGCTTTGTAACTTTTTCGTACCTTCTCAGTTGAATCATGATTTGCATGATTTCGCGCACCTTGCGGAATACTGTCTTCTGAATAGTTACTTCGCTTTTTATTTTTAAAGCAGTTTCTGCCTTAAAATTTCACACTTGATCTTACAGAATATGCAAAATGGGTAGATGCCCCGAACAAAGGTCCCATATTGTCATAATAAAGCCCATCAATCATTACAAATCCATGGTCGCCAGTGGTGGCAATTACATACGGCTCATATCCTAAAACCTTGGCACATGCAGCAACTGCACTTGCAACACCGTAACAGCATCCTGAAAGATTATTATCAAACATGTAAATGGCAGACTGATAAGGCCAGATCTGAGTCCTAAACTCTTCATCAGTAGGATAAATCCATGGCTTGAAATCAGTATAGCCCATAAGATAATTGAAACAGGTTCTGAATTTCTGGCTGTTGGACATATTCGGAGCAGTATGCTTCTCCACAAATTTCCTTGCTTTTCGCATACACTCAGCTTTAAGTGCAGAAACCTGAATGGCAACTCCTTCTGAATTGATCTCGTATTCCTTTCCCTTTATCTTATAGCTGGTTTTATTTCTGATGAGAACACCTTTTGAATTAAAATAGTATTTCTTCCCCTTAATGGTCTGTAAACCGGTCAGCCGATAGCCTTTTCTTCCAATGTAATATCTCTTACCTTTCACAGTAAGCCATTTACTCTTCGGCGCGCTGGTTCCATTCTTTCGGATGTAATAATAGTTTCCTTTGTATTTTATCCATCTGTTTCTTGCCGCATCACCATTCGACAGATAATAGCGTTTTTTGTTCTTATATATCTGCCAGCCTGAATAGCGAATTCCACTCTTATGGAGATAATATTTCCTGCCGTTGATCGTTACCCAACCCGATTTCTGAAGTAAAGTACCATCTTCCTGCCGCCATTGATACCCTTTTTCTACAGCTACCCAGCCAGGATCAGCTTTCGGTGGAACAACTGCAGAGTTATCTGCATTTTCCTCTTTTGGATTAACGGAAGTACTTTCAGAAGTCACATGCGTCGCTTCTGCAGTTTCCGCATATACAATTTGGACTGGTTCTGTGGAAAGCATGGCTGTCAGTATCAATACCAGAATGCGACTTCTCTTTTTCATATTCCTTTCCTCCCATATCTTGTTTCATTATAACAGCATTTCTTCTTCCACTGTAAAAGCATTTTTCCATATTATACCAAAGTCATATACAAATTTCCATGTTTGTTGCGTAAAATGTATAAAATTAACTTTTCTGTAAAGACTTTTATATAAACTTTACAAGGAGGTTTTTATGTTGCCTGTAATTTTACTTATTGTTTTATTTTTTGCGTTGCAGCTGCTTGTACTTTTCTGTTGTGTTGCGGCGGGAAATGATCCTTATTCACAGTTTCTTTCAGACGAGGAACAGGTGGAATATCTGGCGCGCTGGAAAAAAGAACATGGATATAAATAATCTTTGATAAGGAAAGGGAAGCACCACAGTTTTCCGTATATTGGTAAGTACCCATAAAGTATTTTCATATATGAAAAAAAAGGCAGTGCTTATAACAATACTGCCTTTTTTCATAAAAATCCCTATATGATAATACACACAAGACCGCCTTTACTGTCATTTACGATTTTCTGCATGGTATCCTGAAGCTTCACCTGGCTTTCCTCGCTGATCATGGTCAGCTTGCTGCGGATGCCATCCTGTACCAGCTGTTCAATGGATTTCCCGAAAATATTCGTCTCCCAGATGCTCTCTCCTCTTGCATCGCTTTCTCCAATATAAGTGATCAAGTCTTTTGCCTGCTGCTCCGTACCTACGATCGGAGCAATTTCAGTTTCAATATTTGCTTTGATCATATGAATAGACGGACTCTTTGATTTAATTTTCACACCATATTTATTTCCCTGGCGGATCACAGCCGGCTCTTCCAGCTGAATCTGGGAAAGCTCTGGTACAACTACACCGTAACCGCTGCTATTTACTGCATCCAGGGCATCTTTAACCTTTACATACTTTTCCTTCATTGCAGCAAGCTCCTTCATCGTATGGATCAGCTCATACTCACTTTCCATGGGGATTCCACTCATATCGCTAAGCATCTTATAGTAATATTTATCATCTATCTGAAGCCGTATCTGAATGGTTCCATCAGAAAGACCTACGTGATCCAGAAGAGTATCCTGTACATAAGGACCTTCCAGTTTTACCGATTCCCTAGTAACATCACGAATGTGTAAAAGCTTCTTCATGCACACTTTGATCTGGGAAAGGATCTGGCTTTTCAATTCGCTGTCTGCAGGCAGCATTTCCACCCATTTGGGAATAAAAAACTGCAGCTGGGTAATGGGAAATTCATATAGGATTTTTTCCAGGAGCAATGCGACATCTTCTTTTTTCAACTGCTCACAGTTAACCGCAACAACTGGTACCTGGTACTTCTTCTGAAGCCCGTTAACCATCTGAGTGGTTTCTTCTTTATAGGGAAACTGAGAGTTTACTACAATGAGAAATGGCTTTCCCTGTGTTTTCAATTCAGCCACAGTCTGTTCCTCGGCCGGAACAAAATTTTCCCTTGCTATTTCTCCAAAGCTTCCATCGGTGGTGATCACAAGACCGATCGTAGAATGTTCCTGGATAACCTTTTCTGTTCCCGCTTTTGCAGCTTCATGAAAGGGGATTGCCCTGGAAAACCAGGGCGTTTTTACCATCCTCTCTTTACCATCCTCAACGTTTCCTCCAGCATCCTTTACAAGAAAACCAACACAATCGATAAGCCGCACTTTCGCCTTCCTGTCTTCGCCAAGATCAACTGATACAGCTTCTTTTGGGATAAATTTGGGTTCCACAGTTGTGATCATTTTTCCGGAACCACTTAATGGAAGCTGGTCCCTGACCTCTTTCTGCATTTTTTCATCCATTCCGGGCAAAGCCACCAGTTCCATAAATCTGCGGATAAATGTTGATTTTCCTGTACGGACAGGGCCTACAACGCCTATGTATATATCGCCTCCGGTTCTGGCCTGTATATCACGGTAAACCTGAAAATTTTCCATACAAAAAAGCCCTCCTGCCTGATTATTTAAAGGTCTGCAAGATTTGTTTACAGCGTAATGCTTATATTCTTCCTCTAAATAATATGCAGTCGGGCTTTTTATTATACCAGTCTTAATTATTCTCTGGAGCGTGTCCAGCTACTATACATCAGCATCAATAGAAGTCATTGTGGAGCAGTTTGTGCTCTTTTCCTTTGAGCAGTCCCTGATACAGTTCCAGAACCATAGGATTCTCATCGGATTTCTTGATCAGCATAGTATTGTCAGCATTATACAAACCTTTCGCTCTTGCAGCTTTGGTTCTGTCACCGGCCCGTACCGGCTGGCCACCGCCCATAATACAGCCACGGCGGCATGCCATTACTTCAATGAGATGATAGTTTGCTTCGCCGTTCTTTACACGTTCCATAACGGTTCTTGCATTTGCAAGACCACTGGCCACACATACATTGATATCCATTCCCTTGTATGGAACTGTGAATTCTTTGATTCCCTCATCTCCACGGACACCACACTCAGAAATCTCCCGCATGGTCTCCTTGGAATGATCCGGGCTTAAGCGGCGTAGAACCGCCTCTGTAACACCGCCGGTAACACCAAAAATAACACCTCCACCGGAGCCAAATCCAAATGGCATATCACATGCTTCAGGCTCTAACTGTGCAAAATCAAGGCCAAAGTTATCGATCATGCGCAGCAGCTCTGTGGTTGTAATTACAATATCCGTATCCTGTTTCTCATCGGTAAAACTGTTCGGACGGATTGCCTCAGCCTTCTTGGCTGTACATGGCATAATAGATACCATAACGGTCTTTTTACCCTTGGCATTCTCCGGATCACGGAAGTATTCTTTAATAACTGCAGACATCATTCCCTGTGGGGATCTGCAGGTAGACAAATTCGGGATATAATCCTTATACTGGTCTGTAATAAATTTCACCCATGCAGGGCAACAGGAGGTAAGAAGTGGAAGTTTCTCCCCCTTCTCAACTCTTTTTAGAAATTCTGCTGACTCCTCCATAATAGTAAGATCGGCGCTGAAAGTAGTATCATAAATCTCGTCAAATCCCATTCTGTGGAGTGCATTGACAATTTTGCCCATTACGCTCCGTCCCTTCGGAAGACTGTAATGATCACCTACCGCAACACGAACTGCCGGCGCAATCTGTGCTACTACACGTACATCCGGATCTGCAAGAGCTTCCCAGACTTCATCCATATGCGTCTTAATGGAAATGGCACCTGTCGGACAATATACACGGCACTGTCCGCAGTTTACACACTGGGTTTCTGCTATTTTCTTATTAAACGCAGGAATTACAATAGCCTCTGTTCCACGGTATGCAAAGTTCAATGCTCCGATTCCCTGAAGCTCCTCGCAGGCACGGACACAGTCACCACAGAGGATACATTTGTTCGGGTCACGGATCAGAGATGGTGAACTGTCATCAATCTCATACTGCTCTCTTGTATTCTGAAAACGGATGTTATGTACTCCAAGACGGTGAGCCAGCTCCTGAAGCACGCATTCTCCACTCTTTACACAGGTTGTACAGTCACGGCAATGTGCTGCGAGAAGCAGTTCCACAATCAGTTTCCTGTATTTTTTGATCTTACCTGAGTTTGTATAAATTACCATTCCATCCCTTGGCTCCTCAGAACAGGAAGCGAAGGTTCTTCCTCTGTCATCCTCTACTGTGCACAGACGACAGGCTCCAAAAGTGGAAACCTCTGAGTGATAACAAAGTGTAGGAATATTAATGCCTGCCTTGCGGATTACGGTCAGGACATTTTTTTCATCTGTAAATTCGACTTTTCTGCCGTCAATCGTCATTGTACCCATAATCTGTCCTCCCTACATTTCCACATATATTGCATCAAAGTTACAGTTATCCTTACAGCTGCCGCACTTGATGCATACATCATTATTAATATGATAAGGTGATTTAATCTTGCCGGAAATTGCCCCGGCAGGACAGTTCTTGGCACATTTTCCGCAGCCGATACAGAATTCCGGATTAATGTGGAACTGACGGAGTGCTGTGCAGACCTTTGCCCGGCACTTCTTGTCCCGGATATGCTCTTCGTATTCCTCGCGAAAACGCTTCATGGTACTGAGGACAGGAAGAGGTGCACTCTTTCCAAGTCCGCAAAGAGCCATGCTCTGAACCATTTTGGCAAGCTCTTCCAGCTCGTCAAGATCAGACATCTCCCCATTGCCTGCTACAATCTTCTCCAAGATCTCCAGCATACGCTTGGTACCCTCACGGCATGGAACGCATTTTCCACAGCTCTCCCGCTGGGTAAAGCTCATGAAGAAACGGGCAACTTCTACCATACAGGTATTCTCATCCATGACAACAAGACCGCCTGATCCCATAATAGCATCAAGCTTCTTTACAGAATCAAAATCAAGAGGAGCATCCAGCTGGTCTTCTACAAGACATCCGCCAGATGGTCCGCCAATCTGAACGCCTTTAAATGCAGCACCGCTCTTCAGACCGCCGCCAATATCATAAATAATCTCACGAAGTGTTGTTCCCATTGGAACTTCAATAAGACCTGTATTCTCAATTGCTCCGGTCAGTGAGAAGGTCTTGGTTCCCGGGCTTCCCTCTGTTCCGATGGTGTGGAACCAGTCAGCACCCTGTATGATAATCTTCGGAACATTTGCGTAAGTCTCAACGTTATTTAATACAGTTGGCTTGCCCCACAGACCTTTCTCGACAGTACGAGGTGGTTTTACACGAGGCATACCTCTGTTTCCCTCAATGGAAGAGGTAAGGGCAGAACCTTCACCACATACGAAAGCTCCTGCACCACGATTAATATGCAGATGGAAATTCACACCGCTGCCAAGGATATGATCTCCAAGGAGACCATATTTCTCAGCCTGGGAAATAGCAAGACGAAGTCTGGCTACGGAAAGAGGATACTCTGCACGAACATATATGTATCCGTTCTCAGCGCCAACTGCGTAAGCGGCAATGATCATGCCCTCGATCATCTTATACGGATCGCCTTCCATAACGGAACCATCCATAAATGCTCCCGGGTCACCCTCATCACCGTTACATACTACATATCGGGTTTTCTCAGCCTGTCTGGCTACCTGTGACCACTTCTTACCAGCCGGGAAACCGGCGCCTCCGCGTCCGCGAAGACCAGATCTGGTAACTTCATCAATTACATCCTGGGGAGTCATCTCTGTAACTGCCTTGGCAAGAGCAGAAAAACCGCCTGCTGCAATATATTCGTCAATGGATTCCGCGTCAATCTTACCACAGTTTTCAAGAACGATCCTGGTCTGACGGTTAAGGAACGGGATATCCTCAGGCTTCGGACAGATTTCATCTCCATGGCGGTAAAACAGACGATCTACAGGATGTCCAAGGCGTACAGTTCGCTCCACGATCTCCAGGCAGTCCTCCTCCTGAACATGTACATACTGATATCCGTATGGTTCAATCCTTACAAGAGGTCCCAGCTCGCAAAGACCCTGGCAGCCAGTCTTGATAACGCCTACGTGAGGGATATCTTTCTGCATTTCAATCTCTACACCATCAATACCTTCACAGAGTCTTACCATCTCATCATAGATTTTCTGAGCACCGGAAGCCATACATCCGGTACCGGAACAGACAAGAACACGGCATGTGAAGCTCTGGATATTCTGTTCGATCTCAGCTTTTTTGCTTTGCAGCTCTTCTTTACTGTTAATCCTCATCCGTTCTCACCTCTCAATCTGTTAATAAGCTCTACTACCTTCTCCGGTGTCATCTTGGCATGCACTTCTTCATTCACCATACAGGTGGGAGCAAGCCCGCAGGCACCAAGACAGGATACAGTCTCCACAGTGAACATCATGTCATCTGTGGTATGCTTCTTATTGCTTAATCCCAGTTCTTTCATGAATGCTTCTTTAACCGGGATTGACTTTCTTACATGACAGGCTGTGCCATCGCATACCTTGATAATGTATTTTCCTTTAGGTTCAAAAGAAAAGTTCTCATAAAAGGTTGCAACACTGAAGGCCTTCGCTTCAGTAACGCCGATCTGTCCGGCTACGTAGGTCAGAAGTTCTGCAGGCAGGTACCGATATTCCGCCTGGATATCCTGCATGATAGGGATTAATGAGGCAGCACACCGCTCATAATGCTCAATAATCTCATCTGCTTTCTTGTAATATGACTGATCTACCATTTTGTTAACCTCCTTACTTGCCAGATGCCTCCAGGTCTTTTGTCCCCGTCCTCCAAAGCTTCCGGCTTTGCGTATTTTTTAACAGACATGACTATTTTTGTAATGAAATTATATATTTTTTTGTTCATTTTGGCAAGCAAATATGAATAAGTTTATTTATTAACAATATTTTTGCACAATTTTGTATCTGGAATTATATTGAAATATACAAAAAGCCGGATTGCTTAAGTTGTACAAATGATACAACAGCAAATCCGACTTTTCTAAATTGTGTTTTCTTTTATTTTTCAAAATCATCCACCGATTTGAGCCATGATGTGGGATTCTTCGTTTCCCTTCTTATGTTCCTGAAAATTGTGGCCTACAGGCTTTTCATAAATGACTTTTTCTATCGTTTCTTTAAGCATCCCATCAGAACAACCACTTCGAAGCAAAACCTTCAGATCTGCTCCGTCCTCAAATTGCAGGCAGCCTTTCAGAAATCCGGTAGAAGTAAGCCTTACACGGTTGCATCTGTCACAGAATTTGTGGGACAGGGCACTGATAAATCCGATCCTGCCTGTAAACTTCTCAAGGGTATAATAATGACAGGGACCATTTCCAAGCTTTTCTTCCGTTGGTGTCATTGACCCATATTCCTTTTCCAGAACAGACTTTATCTGTTCCTCTCCCCTGGCTGTAAACTCCTTGCCCAGACCGATTGGCATCATTTCAATGAAACGCACATGAAGAGGATTCTCCTTTGCAAGAGCTGCCACCTGTAAAAGTTCCTCGTCCGACTGAAAAGTGGGGACACAGTTCAATTTCACTTTCAGGGAAGGGTAGGAAAGTGCTGCCCTAAGTCCCTTTAAAACCTGGTGAAAATCATCCCTGCGGGTGATTTTGCGAAATGTGGTTTCTTCTAAAGTATCCAGACTGATGTTTACGGCATCCAGACCGGCCTCCATCAGGCCCGGAAGCTGTTCTCCCAAAAGGATTCCGTTGGTGGTCAGTGTAACCTGGCAGATCCCGGGAATGGCTTTCAGCTCTTTTACTAATGGGGTGCAGATTCTGCGGACAAGAGGCTCTCCTCCTGTCAGTTTGATTCTGGAAATCCCAAGTTCACTGGCCGCCTTACAGATTCTCACGATTTCATCTGTATCAAGAAGTTCTGTCCTTGGAATCTGACGGATTCCCTCTTCCGGCATACAGTAGATACAGCGGAGATTGCACCTGTCTGTCAAAGATATCCGCAGATAATCAATATTTCTTCCGTATCTGTCAAGCATAAACCATTTCATCTCCCTCAGAGATCACACCGCCTTTGATTACTTTGGCAAAAACACCTTCGCGGGGCATAATGCAATCTCCCATGATCTTGAAAATCTCGCAACCGTTGTGACACTGCTTTCCAATCTGCGTAATTTCCAGAATCACATCGTTGCATTTCAGACGGGTTCCTACTGGAAGGGTCTTAAAGTCAAATCCCTGTACGATCAGATTTTCCCCGAAAGCACCATCCTTTACCGGTGCGCCTTTTGCCTTAAATTCTTCTATTTTTTCATAAGACAGAAGGCTGACCTGACGATGCCAGTTTCCTGCGTGGGCGTCATTCTCCAGTCCATAATTTTCAATCAGTTTTACAGTGTGCACATTGACCTTCTGAGTTCCTCTTTTAACACTGATGTTCACTGCCATCACTTTTCCCATAGTGAGTTACCTCCATATATCTGTACCCTCTATAGTACAATATCTTACTGAGAAAAGCAAATTTTTTGTAATAGCAAAACAAACTTTTGCCGCAATAAGGATTTCAACAAAATTTTCTGCAACAAAAAAACTCTCCAGTTTTTACTCTGAAGAGTTTTTCTTCCGCTTGTACACATGATGTACTTCAGGTACATCGTTCTATTAGTTCAAAACCAATTAACTATTAAGCGTTCACTTTGCGCATAGCAGCCTCTACAACATGTCCAACCAGGACAGATGTTGTAACGCTTCCAACTCCGCCAGGAACTGGTGTAATAGCATCTACGATCGGCTCTACTGCTGCGTAGTCAACGTCTCCGCAGAGCTTGCCTTCTGCATTTACGTTGATTCCTACATCAATAACTACCTGTCCTGCTTTTACATAATCAGCGCCAACAACGCCAGCACGGCCTGCTGCTACGATGATAATATCCGCTTCGCGTGCCACAGTCGGCATATCGACTGTTCTTGTGTGGCAGATGGTTACAGTTGCGTTTTTCTTAACAAGCATCATAGCTGCCGGTTTACCTACAACAAGGCTTCTTCCGATTACTACTGCCTTCTTACCTGTGCAGTCGATTCCGTAATGATCAAGGATTTCCATACATGCCTGTGGTGTACATGGCGGGAAACCGATCTTCTTGCCTGTAAAAACACCAGACATGGAAAGGTCTGTCATACAGTCAACGTCTTTCTCAGGAGCAAGTGCATTCTCGATCACAGCCTGATCCAGATGTTTCGGAAGCGGACGGAACAGAAGTACACCATGGATATGATCGTCTTTGTTTACCTTATCAATAACTGTAAGAAGTTCTTCCTGAGCAACATCCTCCGGAAGAAGAATTTTCTCACATACAACGCCTAATGTCTCACAACGCTTTGTTGCACCCTTCTCATAGGAAATATCACTTGGATTCTCTCCTACACGGATAATGCAAAGTGTGGGGTTAACGCCTTTTTCCTGAAGAGCTGCCACATTTCCTTTGATACGCTCGTTTAATGCAGCAGTTACTTCTTTACCTAATAACTGTTTTGCCATTTTTAAGTAATCTCCTTATATTATGATAAATCCAGTCATGCTCATACCAGTTTCATGGTAATACAGCATTTTGAGACCGCCAAAAGGACTTGCAGGATTTTGCTCCTGCCAGTTCTTTTCTTTTTTTTATCTTTATTTCAGTCTGCCAAGTACGCTGTCAAATGTCTCGTCTGCAAGCTTGCAGTATTTTTCAAGCATTGCATCAGCCTTTGCATTTAATTCTTCTGCATACTCTCTGTCTGCCATGGACTTTGTGTTGATATAAACGTTCAGGCTTGCACCTTTTAATGCAGCTTTGCAGAAGGTTGCAGCTACACCAGCGTCACTGATGGCAAGCTTGGAGCCTTTTGCAGCAAATTCCTTGATCAGGTCAAGTGCCTCACAGCATTTCTCCATGATTTCCATAGGAACAGAGCAGGCATCTTTTAATACGATTGCCATAACTCTTGCTTTTTCAGCTTTCTCTTCTTCTGTTTCTTTCGGCATTCCATATGCTTTGGAAAGCGGCTCGAATACTTCGGCGTCACGCTCGATCAGACGAAGGAAATCTTTCTGAAGCTGGTCGCATTTACCTTTCAGCTCCCACATTTCTTCCTCAACATCAGCATATTTCTTCTTACCAACAGTAAGGCTTCCTACCATGTTTCCAAGTGCAGTTCCCACAGCACCTACCAGTGCAGATGCTCCGCCGCCGCCTGGAACCGGGGCTTTAGAAGCAAGAACTTCTACAAATTCTGTACATGTACTTGTTGAAAATCCCATTTCGTTGTCTCCTTATTGTTCTTAGTCATCATGTAAGCCATGACCTTTTTATAACGCCAGGCGGACAGGTATATCCGCCTGATGTTTCTTTTTTCTTTGATTAGAACAGACCTGTGATCTTACCAGTCTCGTCAACGTCGATTCTCTCAGCTGCCGGAACTTTCGGAAGACCTGGCATGGTCATGATCTCACCAGTCAGTGCAACAACAAATCCAGCACCTGCGGAAACCTTCAGGTTACGAACTGTGATCTCGAAATCTGTCGGTGCACCGAGTTTTGTCTGGTCATCTGTTAAGCTGTACTGAGTCTTTGCAACACAGATCGGGCAGTTGCCAAAGCCAAGAGCTTCTAACTGTTTTGCCTGTTTCTGAGCGTTTGCTGTGAGAACAACTTTCTTTCCGCCGTATACTTTCTGAACGATCTGGTTCAGCTTATCCTCTATAGAACCGTCAAGCTCATAGGAATAAGAGAAGTCATTTGGCTCTTCGCAGAGACGGATTACTTCCTCAGCAAGCTTCAGGCCGCCTTCACCGCCTTTTGCCCATACTTCGGAAAGTGCAACGTTAACACCAAGCTCTTTACATTTTGCTTCAACAAGGTCAAGCTCTGCCTTGGTATCGGTCGGGAATGCGTTGATTGCAACAACACATGGAAGTTTGTAAACATTTTTGATCGTGTTTACATGTCTTAAAAGGTTCGGGATACCTTTCTCAAGAGCCTCAAGGTTCTCATTGTTAAGGTCTGCTTTTGCAACACCGCCGTTGTATTTAAGGGCACGTACAGTAGCAACGATCACAACTGCATTTGGATGAAGACCTGCCATACGGCATTTGATGTCAAGGAATTTCTCTGCACCAAGGTCAGCACCGAATCCAGCCTCTGTGATGGCATAATCAGCCAGCTTCATAGCCATCTTAGTAGCTGTTACAGAGTTACATCCATGAGCGATGTTTGCAAATGGTCCACCGTGAACGATTGCAGGTACATGCTCCAGAGTCTGAACCAGGTTTGGTTTCAGAGCGTCTTTCAGAAGAGCTGTCATAGCACCTTCTGCGTGAAGATCACCAGCTGTTACCGGTTTCTGCTCAGATACTTTGCCATATGTATAACCAATGATCATCTTGGAAAGTCTATTCTTCAGGTCTGTGATGTCGCTTGCAAGACAGAGAACTGCCATGATCTCGGAAGCAACTGTGATGTCATAACCGTCTTCACGAGGCATACCGTTTGTTCTTCCTCCAAGACCATCGATCACGTTACGAAGCTGACGGTCGTTCATGTCCACGCATCTCTTCCATGTGATCTTACGTGGGTCAATGTTCAGTGCATTGCCCTGGAAAATGTGGTTGTCGATCATTGCTGCAAGAAGGTTGTTTGCAGCTCCGATTGCATGGAAGTCACCTGTGAAATGAAGGTTGATATCCTCCATTGGAACAACCTGTGCGTATCCGCCGCCTGCAGCGCCGCCCTTAACACCGAATACCGGTCCAAGAGATGGCTCACGAAGTGCAACCATTGCGCTCTTTCCAAGTCTCTGCATTCCATCAGCAAGTCCTACAGTTGTAGTTGTTTTTCCCTCACCAGCCGGGGTCGGGTTGATTGCTGTTACAAGGATCAGTTTTCCGTCTTTCTTGTCGCTCTCTTTTAAGAGATTGTAGTCGATTTTTGCCTTATACTTTCCATACTGCTCCAGGTATTTGTCATCAATACCAGCTTTCTCTGCAATCTGGGTAATCGGCAGCATTTCGCATTCCTGTGCGATTTCAATGTCACTCTTGTATCCCATTGTAACTTACCTCCTTTTTACGTCACCGCTGTTACAGCATGACGCCTCCGCTTAATTTGGATTTATCAAAACGGATCCTGGTGCAGGCTCAAACACCCGCACTCCAGTCCGCTTTAATCAAAAAATATACAGCTCATGCATTTAGAAAACTTTAAATCTCGGTTAACTTTCACGCAGAATCTGTTTTACAATAACCTTACTGCTCTTTCGCTGCTTTCAGAAAAGCCTTCAAAGAGCCAATGATCACATCTCCCATAACCGCCATATCTTCCGCAGCAAAGGATACCGGGAAATTGTCGGAAAACAGGATCTGGGAAGACGGCGGGAACTCATCGTCCCCCTCCCACAGGATCATCTGGATCTGATATCCCGGATAAATGGAAAGCTCATAAGCCACATCTCCGAATTTCACCGGAGTGCATTTCATATGATCCATTACAAGCCGGAAATCATCCAGTCTGTTTCCATAGGTAAATGCAAGCCTTTTGATACAACGTCCGTCAAACTGTCTCAGGTACACTTCTCCCCATGGCATTTCCCGGTAAGTTTTAAACCTGCCAGTCCCCACAGAGGCGGAACCATTTAACAGAAAACGAATGGTAAGAATCTTTGCGTAGATCATATCCTCCAGAGGATAACATTTCTTCTCATCTGCCACATGTTTTACCTGGAAATCCGGATATGTGATCTTATATTCAGAGCCCAGGAAAGTCAGAGTAAATTCCTTAGCCTCTTCATCATATGGAATGGAAAGTCTGGATGCGATCTCCTTCGGGTCAGCTTTTGCATACAGCTCAAGATAATGCTCCCATGGCATTCTCTCCTTGCTGTCTTTATCATAATTTAAGTCATCAATTGTAAATGGCATTTTATTAATTACTTCCTGTTCTGTAAATCATTCATTACATCAGGGAACATTCCCGTATCTGTATGAGGAATAAAGCACGCTCCTACAAATTCGTCCATATAAGTTGGCACTGTAGAAAGCTCCATATATGTCATGTTTGCAGCAAGCTCATAGGTCTTCTTCTCGGCCTCTGTAGAAAGAAGCATCAGATAGGAACCCGTCAGGGAAGAGTTGCCGATATAATGGAATTTCTCCAGAGGAATATCCGGGAACATTCCGATATTTACAGCATTTCTCATATTGATTCCACTTCCGATACCACCGGCAACGTATACGTCATCGATCATGCTCACGTCAAAATCAAGACTGTTTATCATAGTTCTGATGGCTGAGAAAATAGCACCTTTGGCACGGATAAAGTTGTCAATATCAACCTCTGTGATTTCAATATCCTTCACAGAGCCTGCATCCTTTTCAAATGCAATCACATAACTTCCCATTCCGTATTTATCGTGACGGATTCTCTCACCCTCACGGACAAATTTGCCCTTAGGATTGATGATTCCGCACATAAAAAGCTCGCTGATCACATCAATGATTCCGGAACCACAAAGTCCAACCGGCTTGGTTCCCGATTCTCCAACTACTTTATAAGTTGGTTCCATAGTCTCCTTATCAATGGTACAAGCTTCAATAGCTCCATCAGTTGCACGCATACCACAGCTGATATCACCACCCTCGAAAGCCGGACCGGCGGAACATGCACAGCTCATCATAAAATCAGAGTTGCCAAATACCAGCTCACCGTTAGTTCCAAGATCGATAAATAAAGAAAACTCTGGTCTGTTCCAGATCATACTTACTAAAGTTCCGGCAGTGATATCACCGCCTACATAGCTTCCGATATTCGGCGCAATGATAATATGCGCGTCTTTATTAATAGCAATTCCCACATCAGAAGCAAAAAGGGAATTGGTCTTAAAGAATGCAGGAATATACGGTTCCATACGGACCGGATCCGCATTGATTCCGGCAAACAGATGATTCATTGTTGTATTTGCTCCCACAGACATTCTGTAAATATGACTGGCAGGAATGCCTGCACTTTTACACATCTGTGCGATCATTGGATTGATTGTCTCTTTAATTACTGCATCCTGTAGTTTCTTCTTACCACCTGGTTTCTGCTGCTCGATGATACGATTAATAACATCTGCACCAAAACGGATCTGTCCGTTTCCAGAAGAAGCCTTGGCAAGAATCTCTCCAGTCTCCATGTTGAGCAGAACTGCGGAAACAGTTGTGGTACCAATATCCACTGCAAGTCCGCCCACTACCACCTCTTCATCTTTTCCGAAAATATCGTATACAAAAAGATCATTGGGTGCAGTGCGAACCACACATTTTACCTTAAAATGATTTTCCCGGAGTACATCCGGCAATTTTCTTAATACAGCGTAAGGAATCCTTACCTGTTTCAGATTCATATATTTCTTTAATGCTCTTGTAAGGCGCTCATTATCCGGCATGGTGTCATCAAGACTTGGCTCATTCATATCAAGTTCAATTACATCCAGACTGTTTCTGAGCTCAATACCGGTCATTTCTACGTCTCTTTTGGAATTCTCGAAAATGGCAATTTCCTCTTTGGAGCTGAGATCTGCAACCTTCATTCTGCTCTTGTAAGCAGACGCAATATCAGGTACCAGTACGGTCACATCTGCACAGATCTTGCTGGTGCAGGCAAGACGCCATCCCTCCTGATATTCTTCCTCACTGATATGTAAGGTTTTCTTGCTGTCCAGTTCTCCTTTTTTTAACTGTACCCGGCACTTTCCGCAGGAAGCATTTCCGGAGCACGGCGCGTCGATGGCCACATTGGCCTCTCTGGCTAATTCAAGTAAATTGTCCCCCGCATTGGCAAAATGTTCTACCACACTGCCATCTTCAAAAGAAAATGTAACCTTAAACATCCGGCACTCACCTTTCTCATATGGTCATATATCTGCCAAAACAGACATCATTATTATTCTTATCCGTTAGAAAAAGGGACTGAGGCCAAAGCCCCAGCCCCTTTTGTATCTTACGTCCCTATTTAGAAACGAATTACAAATAATTACAGTTCAAGATAGGAATCAGCATACAGGGTGTTGCCCTTGAATACATCGCAGGATTTGATTGTTTCCATAAGACGAAGGTCGTTAGGGTTAACAATTGCGGATGTAAGGCCCTGCATCATAGCCATAGCAACTAATGCGGAATCCATGATTGGACGGATGTTCTTCGGCATACCGTTACTGTTGTTGGACAGACCACCTGTAGAGTTCAGTCCCATATCGGAGAACATTTTAATAGCCTCAAGTACTTCCATCTGTTTGTCCTGCATTCCTTTAACAACCAGGAACAGCGGGTCAAACCACAGATCACTTGCGTCCATACCATGCTCCATACCTCTTTCAAGAAGCATCTGGCAGTACATCATACGCTCGTCGTTGTCTTTTGCAATACCTTCACCGTTGCAAAGAGCGATAACGATTGCATCGTTAGCTGCTGCAAGGTCGATGTTCTCAATTCTTCCAGCTGCATCAGCAGAGTTTACGATTGGTTTTCCTTTGGAACGGTTGTATACGGAAATACCAGCCTCAATTGCTTTTTTGTTGGATGTATCCAGAGACAGCGGAACGTTGTCGAAGTTCTCCTGAAGAAGCTTAACAGCCCATTTCATCAGGTCTTCTCCATCGTTCTCAGCTGGTCCGATGTTTACATCAAGATAAACAGCACCAGCATCAAGCTGCTGTTTTGCTCTCTTTAAGATCGGCTCAGGATCTCTCTCTGTAAATGCTTTGTTTACAGAAGGTGCTGTTGTTGAAAGTCTCTCTCCAATTGTAACAAATTTTGCCATGTCAAATGTTCTCCTTTACATTTATAGTGGTGCCGCCCATAAGCGGCATACCCTTTTAGGGTCTTAAAGGCTTAAATCAGCCTTCAAGATCCTTTAAGAACTTCACAAGCTGTACAGCTTCTCTTGGTCCAACGATGATTTCCCATCCTGGAAGTTTTGCTTCCAGATCACCCTTCAGGACTGCAACCTTACCTGGGATTACCAGACGTCTGCTCTTAACATTTGGCTCTACTTTCTCTTTGAAGAATGTAGAAATACTGTTTCCGGAGAATTTTCCTGCTGCCCAGGATGTCAGTACGGATAAACCGCCGGCATCGTTGATAACAAGATTAAGCGGAACACCGGAACGCTCCAGCTCTCCAGATACAAGGAAATATGTAAGAGCGAAGTCAACAGTTGTAACAACAAGAGAATTCTCATCTCCACCGTTCATCGGGTAGATACCTGGCTCTACACGCATTGGCTTCTGCGGGTCAGTAAATACGTTCTGACGCAGACCATATAACGGAAGTGCCTCTGCATATGTCATACGCTCCATAACAACGATGGAACCGTATTTCATTGTAAACATAGCTGCCAGACCTGCCTGAAGGTGATAGTCACCACCAGCGATCTTTGCAAGGTTTACGATGGATGGATAACCGAATGTTCTGTCCTGATCCTTCAGAGCTGCACGACGTACCTGTACGGCATTGCCGAAGGTCTCTTTGATGTCAGCGCCTGTTACATCAAGTACCAGATTCTTGTTTCCAAGTTTCTCGATTGCTGCTGTAGTATCATATAACTCGTTAAGATCTTTGCCAGATACACCAAGAACAACACCAGCTGCTGTTGCAACTGCGTTCATAGCCTCATAGTTAGAAGCATTTGCTCCGTTTAATACCGGCTTGCTGTCTTTGCAAACCTCAAGGGCTGCTTTTGCGATCTCCGGATCAGAACATCCAAGGATCAGGGTACGTCCAAGAGCTGCTGCTTTCTGTACAAGTGCTACATATTTGTCAGCTGTTGCTTCTGCATCGCAGTTTACGTAAACGATCTCTGCGTACATTCTCTCACCGATACGGTCATAATCAACCTTCGGGATCTCAGCCAGTTTTGCATCTACAGTAGCGTCATCCATGCATGTGCAAAGCTCTACTGCATATCTTGTCTTGTTTACAAAGGTCTTCTCATGTCTGAAAAGAACGGTCTCACCACCAAGGGTAAGCTCCTCATCGCCAGTACCAATCTTGATCGTCTTCATTGGCGGAGCAGTTGCCTCGGAAAGAGATGCTAATGCTTCCTCAGACATATGTGGACACTGCTCAATCTTTAAAGCGCCCTGTGCAACTTTCATGGAGAAAGCCATACATGTCGGGCATCCACATTCCTTACAGTTTTTCTTTGGTGTTAATTTAAAAATCTGAATACCATTCAGTGCCATATCAATTTTTCCCTCCTAAAAATATTACACAAGTGCTTTGATCATCTTAGCGATGGTCTTTACAGACTCTGGATGTCTTAAGATAACTGCGTCAGATCCTGCTGCCAGGTCTGCTGCTGCTGTCATAACTTCCATGTCGATACCACGCTCATCCTCTGAGCCCCATTCTGGCATATCTTCCTCAGTTGCAACTGATTCCTTTACGCCCCATGTCTCAGAAGAAACTGGTGTAATAATAGGCATCTGCAGCATGTTATCATTCTGGGATAATGCTGCACCTTTGATACGGTCCATAGTGGAAACAACATACTCGTAACCATAACCAACGGTAGCTGTTCCTACGTTCATAACGATCTTCTTCGCATCAACACCTAACTGTGTTGTTACTACGTTCAACTGTTTTGCAAGGTTGATATCATCAGCGGACTCAGCGCCTACGATCTGGTTGTAAGCAAGTCCTGCTGCAGCACCGATTGCCTTGTAGTTTTCTTCCTTCTCAGACATCACGATCACGTTTCTGCCCTGAAGTGCCTCTGCAACCTTCGGAAGAAGTTCCGCATCCTTCTCCACATTTTTGCAGCCTTCAACTACTAATGGACAGTCGATTGCATCTGCAACCTCTTTTACGATTGCAATAAGTTCTTCTGTAGATTTGTTTACTCCGTTTGGATCTCCGCCTTCCAGGTTGAGTACAACGAAATCTCCACCTTCCATAGCTGCTGCTTTCTGAGCGATCTCAGCCATGGTGGTGCATCCTTCATAATATGCTTTGATTCCAGGTGCAAAGTCATCAAGTCCCATATCCGTGATCTCTACACCGATTTTCGGGCTGTTCTCGGTTGGTGCGTCAAATGTATAGAAAGGAAATGTAGAATTTCCTCCAATAGTAACCGCTTTATCGCCAGTTCCAACCGTAACAGTGTTGATCTTTGCGTTGAACTTCTGTGGTTTCTGATTAAATGGCATTTCTTAAAGCCTCCTTAAAAATTTGTAAAAATTATACAGAACCATTATACTACATCATCGGATCCATTGACAATGCAGGATGGTTATGTTCTGTTAAAAATGCAACAAGAACTTCCGGATCTGTGGCAACGGTCTCATCACCGATCATATCAGTGAAGTTGTCAATGCCATAGAGTTCTTTTGCAGTCTTATTGAGTCGCTCCGCCACGGTCTCTTTTAATTCCTTTGGCATCCATACGATACGCTCAATTCCGCCCTCTGCCTTCATGAATTTCTTGGATGAAATAAAGTGTTTTCCATGTCCCATAAAGCCTGGTGTCTGAACACCGCCGCCGGTCATGGAAGCCATCTCGGAGAACGTCATTCCAAGAGGTGTCATGCCTGCATACTCACGGTTTGCGATAACCACACCATTAGAAAATGGCTCAATACCGCAAATACACTCGAAGCATCCGCAGGAGGTCATAGGATCCTGCATGATGGAGTACAGAGTAACATGCTCCAGAGCACCCTGGGAATATTTCTTTACTGCTTCATCAACATCCTCGTAAGAGCCCAGATTTACATCGATCGGGCGCTCCTTGGTGATGATCTGACATGGGCCGTTTGGATCCAGTTCATTGGTTGCTTTTGCATCCAGCCATGAAACGGCTCCACAAAGTCCAAGTCTCTCCGGTGTTACTACGCAGACATGTGACGGAGAAAATGCCTGACACAGGATACAGCTGTAATAAACATCTACAGATTCATCAGTCAATGTCTCCAGACGTGCATCACGTTTGTCAAAAGTAGGGATTGCTACTTCATGACGCATTCTGGTACACTCATCCGGATCTGTATAGACAGTTACCTGACACTTATCTACAACAGCCTCGAACTCATTCTTTACCTGAGTGTAAAGAACTTCACCAAAGTGTTTTGCTCTGAAACCTGCTGCAAAAGCATCATTGCTGATACGGATACGGAACATATCCCTCTGTCCTGTGTGATATACACCTTCAATGCAGTTTATATAATTGTGGAATTTACGCTCGATAACCGGTTCAAAATCCGGCTGCATCTTCTTACCAGCTACTTCTACCACGTAGGCAAGGCTGTGCTTGCTTCCAGGTTCGAAGCTATCGACTTCCGGACCTACGACAGTAATCTTGTGATCCTCGACCTCGTTCATTTCCTTAGTCTGCACAAGCTCTACGCAGTCCACACGGGAACCGTCAAATTCCACACGCATATCTTTACGACGAATGATCTCACCTTCAAAGGCAGACGCAAATGCTACCGGAATATCCACCTTTGTGATCTTGATCTTGATTCCTCTTGCTTCAAGGGAAACCTTATTAAAGTCAGCAACGTTCGGACACGCGATCAGGGCTCCTGGTACTTCCACAATGTTCTCATCCTCATTGGAGATTACCGGGAAACCAAGCTTGATCGCACCAGCACCGGCTGCAAGAACTACATCATCAACAGGTTTGAAAGCATTTACAAATGCCGGAACCCTGTCTTTGGTGTATGTAAGAAGGCTTGCTGCATCGCCAGGTGTTACATTGCCGAAGATTAGTGCTGCACGAAGTGCAACAGATACAACGTGGATAACAGATGTTACGTCTTTTCCCAAAGGAACAATTCGTAAATTATAGCCCATCTTAAGACCAAGCTCCTGTGCCTGGTCAATGATACCGCCAACTAATGTTACCAGGATACCCTGTGCCTGATAGCTCTTGATCAGGTCAACACCTTCCTGTGCAGTCGGTGCGCTGCCAAGGATAACGGCTACACCAGGGATATCTCCTGTTACAAGCGGTACACCAAGCTCACGGATAATGGAATCTGCAAGATGGCCATAACAAGGCTCCTGATAGGGTTCTGCCCCATCAAGATACTTCAGTGCTTCAATAAATTCCGCACAGAGGGCTGTTGCTACACCTGACATAAGAGCATCATCCAGAGCATGCTCTCTTGTCATAAGAGATTTTACGACGCCAAGGGCTGCCTGCAGTTCTCCAAGTGTTTTGATCTTCACACCGGTTACTGCATAATAGCATGGAAGACAATATGCTGTGTGTGGAAATCCCACTGCCTTATCTGCACCATGCTGCTGTACAGCATCGTTTACGGCTTTTTCTGTTAGACCGTATACTGCATCATTACCGCTGAAAATTCTGTTAATTAACAATTTTCTGCATCTCCTTTTCTGTTAATCTTCTATCACAAACCATGTAAGGCTCCGCCTCTATCCATTGGTTTGCTGCTAAATAAATTATCAGATACAGATCATTTCATTCCGCAATCAAAATGATCTGCTTGTTCGCCCTCCGCAGCGAAACTATAAATCAGTATTCCTGCCGGAAATAGTGAATCCCGGAGCCTGTCTAAAGGAGACAGACTCCAGGGAAATTATCTCCATTTTGCAGCAGGAGCTGCTGGATAAATTACATCATCGGGTCAAGTCCAAGTGCCGGATGTCCCTTCTCTGTAAGGAATCCTACCAGAGTCTCAGGATCTGTAGCAACAGTCTCATCACCGATCATATCTGTAAAGTTATCGATTCCGTAAAGTTCTTTTGCAGTAGCATTTAATTTCTCTGCGATGAACTCTTTTAATTCTTTCGGCATCCATACGATACGCTCGATACCGCCCTCAGCCTTCATGAATTTCTTGGAAGCGATGAAGTGTTTACCATGTCCCATGAATCCAGGAGTCTGAACACCACCACCTGTCATGGAAGCCATCTCAGAGAAGGTCATTCCGAGAGGTGTCATACCTGCATACTCACGGTTAGCAATAACTACACCGTTGGAGAATGGCTCGATACCGCAGATACACTCGAAGCATCCGCAGGAAGTCATAGGATCCTGCATGATGGAGTACAGGGTAACGTGCTCCAGAGCACCCTGGGAGAACTTCTGAACCGCTTCATCAACGTCTTCATAAGAACCAAGCTCTTCATTGATCGGACGCTCTTTGGTGATCACCTGGCAAGGTCCGTTCGGATCAAGCTCGTTGGTAGCTTTTGCATCCAGCCATGAAACGGCACCGCAAAGTCCAAGTCTCTCTGGTGTAACAACACAAACGTGAGACGGGGAGAATGCCTGGCAGAGGATACAGCTGTAATATACATCAACAGACTCGTCAGTGAGGTTTGCAAGACGATCATCACGTTTCTCGAATGTCGGAATTGCAACTTCATGACGGATTCTGGTACACTCAGCAGGATCTGTGTAGATCACAACCTCACACTTGTCAACAACTGCGTCAAATTCGTTCTTAACCTGAGTATAAAGAACTTCACCGATATGTTTGATACGGAATCCTGCATCAAATGCTGCATGGCTGATACGGATACGCTGCATATCTCTCTGACCGGTGTGATATACACCCTCAATACAGTTGATGTAGTTGTGGAATTTACGCTCGATAACAGGCTCAAAGTCAGGCTGCATGTTCTTACCGGCAACCTTAACAACGTATGCAATGCTGTTCTTGCTTCCGTCTTCCATCTCGTCAACTTCCGGTCCTACAACTGTGATCTTGTGATCCTCGATCTCAGAAGCGTCACAGGTATGTACAAGCTCAGCACAGTCAACACGGGAACCATCGAACTCAACACGCATGTCTTTACGACGGATGATCTCGCCCTCGAATGCAGATGCGAATGCAACCGGGATATCGATGTTTGTGATCTTGATCTTGATGTCACGAGCCTCAAGGGAAGTAGCGTTGAATTTGCTTACGTCCTCCTGAACGATAAGGCTCTTCGGTACACGGAAGATGTTCTCTGTCTCGTTTGTGATTACCGGGAAGCCAAGTGCGATAGCGCCAGCTCCGCAAGCAACTACAACGTCATCCAGAGGTCCGAATGCGTTAACGAATGCCGGAACACGGTCCATTGTATATTTCATAAGTGTACCTGCATCTCCAGGTGTTACGTTACCGAAGATCAGAGCTGCACGAAGTGCAACAGATACAACGTGGATAACTGCTGTAACGTCTTTTCCAAGAGGAATAACACGTACGTTTGCTCCAGTGTTCATGCCAGCTTCCTTCACCTGGTCAATGATTCCGCCAACCAGTGTTACAAGAATACCCTGTGCCTGATAGCTCTTTACAAGTGCAACACCCTCTTCTACAGATGGAGCTGTTCCAAGGATAACGGCTACACCAGGGATATCGCCTGTTACAAGCGGTACACCAAGCTCACGGATCACAGCATCTGCAAGGTGGCCATAGCATGGCTCCTCATATGGTGTTGCTCCGTCGATATATTTCAGAACTTCGATGAACTCTGCGCAAAGTGCGGTAGCAATACCGGACATGAATGCGTCGTTCAGTCTTTTCTCTCTTGTCATAAGAGTTTTTACAACGCCAAGAGCCTCTTTTAACTCTTTTAAGGTTGTAACCTTGGTTCCTGTTACTGAATAGTAGCAAGGAAGGCTGTAAGCGGTATCAGGGAAGCTTACTGCTTTGTCTTCGCCATGCTGTGCGATGGCTGCATCAATAGCGCCCTCTGTTAATCCATAAACAGCGTCGTTTCCGCTGAATACTCTATCAAATAAAGTCACTGTAGTACCTCCTATTATTTACAGACTTGATTCGTTGTCTATCTTTTCTTTAATCTTTCTGATCTCAGATGTTACTGTCTCACTGAAATCATAGGGTGATTTACCCTGGCGGTCTGCGTCCATAACTTCTACATTGTAATGGATCATTCCAAGAAGATCTTCTGCCGGAATCTTGTTGCGGATAAATTCTTCATCCTCTTCGTTCCGTACTTTGTTGGCCACTACCTTAACCTGAGTAATGCCAAGATCCTTTGCAAGACGTTTTACGTTTTTGTAGGTCTGTACACTTCTTGCACCTGGTTCGATCACCACAATAAATTCGTCCATGCTCTCCGTGGTTCCCCGGCCCAGATGCTCCAGACCGGCTTCCATATCCATAATTACCACATCATCCCTGTGCACTACAAGGTTGCTGATGATTCTTTTTAACATGACATGTTCAGGACAGACACATCCGCCTCCGCCTGTTTCCACGGTTCCAAGGACAAGCAGCTTTACACCATTACAAACCTTTCCGTAGGTGTCCGGAATGTCGTCTACCTTCGGATTCAGTGTATAAAACTGATTCTGGCTGTTGGCTCCGGTACGCTCCTCTACCAGCTTACGCATCTTGGAAATGGGAACGATGGAATCTAAAGTCTCCTCATCAAATCCAAGAGCCAGTCCCAGGTTTGCGTCCGGGTCAACATCAGCTGCAAGGACCTTTTTCCCTTCATCTGCATATAGTCTGGCAAGTGTTGCCGCAAAAGTTGTCTTTCCTACTCCGCCTTTACCGGTTACTGCTATTTTCATAAGTTAATCGCGCCTTTCCTTCGATCAGATTCCGAGAGCGTCACGTTTTTCTTCGATTCTCGCAATCATAAGATCGCCTAATTTATCAATATCTTTCTCAACTGTATATGCTGCCTCTACCCAGTCACGTACCCCTTCTGTAAGGAGGCTTGCAACCTCTGTAGAACCGGAAACATATGGGTCTACACCAAGATATGTATCAAGACCAGTTGCTACTACATAGTTTCCAATGGAAACTGCCTTCTCAGACATCCACTCAGGAGCACATCCTACTACTGGAAGCTGGGAAATGTTCAGTCCGGAATCCTTGGCAAGCTCAGAAGCAAGGATCAGCATACGGCTGATATCAACACAGGATCCCATATGTAATACTGGCGGGATATCTGCAAGCTCGCAAACACGTTTCAGACCAGCACCGCAAAGGTCTTTTGCAGCTTTGTCCATAAGTCCTGCACGAGCAGCTGCCTGAGCGGAACATCCGGAAGCGATGATCACGATATCGTTTGCGATCAGTTTCTTCATAAGTTCGATGTGAGCTGTGTCAGGTCTGACCTTCGGGTTGTTACATCCAACCATAGCAACAGCACCACGGATAACACCAGATGTAATACACTCAAGAAGAGGTTTGGTGGTACCAGTCTCGTCTACCTGAGAGTTTGTTACGCCGTCAAGTGTCTTAACGATTGCTTCTACAGAGTAACCAACAGTAGCTTTATGTTTCAGATCCGGGATATGTACAAGCTCTGGTTTTCTGTTCTTGAAGTTCTCACATGCAAGTTTTACGATCTGTTTTGCTTTCTCTCCTGCTGTACCTGCATCAAATTCAATGAAATCGGAATCTGGCATCTGGCAGATTGGAGAAGTTGTGATGAATTTTGTATGGAAGCATTTGGAAAGAGGTCCAAGTGCCGGGAAAATACACTGAACGTCAACTACGATTGCCTCACAGGCACCTGTCAGTACAACGTTCTCCTGCTGTAAGAAGTTACCTGCCATCGGAATACCGCGACGCATTGCAACCTCATTAGATGTACAACATACACCGGAAACAGTGATTCCCTTAGCACCCATGGATTTCGCATAGTCGATCATCTCTTTGCTGTCTGCATACTCACAGATCATCTCAGAAAGACTCGGGTCATGTCCATGAACAACGATGTTTACATTTTCTGCATTCATAACACCAAGGTTAGCCTCGGTATCGATTGGCTTTGGAGTTCCGAAAAGGACATCAGAGAACTCAGTTCCGCACATGGAACCGCCCCATCCATCGGAAAGACCGTTACGAAGCGCCTGACGGATCAGAGCCTCCGGTTTACTTGTGTTACCCATATGAGTCATATGAAGTGCACAGGAAACCTCACGGTCAATTGCTCTTGGCTCAATTCCAGCTGCATGCCACAGATCCTGTGTATGCTGAGGTGCTCTCTTAAGCCATCTGGAATATCCTCTGATCTTTCCGTATTCTTCCTGAGCAAGATCAGACATTTCATGAGCCAGATCATAGATGTCTTTACCCTCTGTCTCAACGCCCCACTCTTTTGCAATACGGATCAGCTTCTCAGGATCTTTCACCTGATAGTCGCCGCCCTCTTTTGCATGTCCAAGTGTGATACAGATCTCACGTCCGTGATCAGAGTGTGTAGCTGCGCCACCTGCTGTGAAACGAAGGAAGTTTCTTCCTACGATACCATGTACATCGCATCCGCAGATACCTCTCGGTGCCTTAGGTGTAATACGGCACGGACCCATTGAACAGATTCGGCAACATACGCCCTGCTCACCGAATTTACAGTGTGGAGTCTGATTCTTAACACGCATCTGCCAGGAATCAGCGCCTACCTTTGCACCAGTCTCAAGAAGACGGGCTGTGGCAGCTTCGAATTCTTCCACTGTAGTTAATTTGAATTCACTCATTATTGACCTCCTCTAAGTATGTGTTACTTTTGATAAATTTATTTATATTCCGTTTTCCGGAACCCATCCCCTCCCATGGGATAAATACCTGACAAAAATTCCGCAGCAGCGTTCTTGCCTGCTGCGAATTATAATGCCATTTCTATCCTCTTATCACATAAATATGTGGGGTAAGGGGGACTTCCCTTATAAAACAAGCTTATCTACGATCTCACGAAGAGCCATCTTTACCGGATTATCTTCCGGAAGCCCTGCAGTCGGTTTACCCTCGCAGTCATACTCGTAAACAGTCTCATCCTGCGGCACTACGCCAAGAAGATGAAGACCCTGCTTCTCAATCTCTTCTTTGATTCCGTCATTCAGCTTTCCGCCAGGAGCACGGTTAATGATAAGGCCTACTGTATCCGGGTGCATATCACATTCTTTAATAAGCTCTGCAATACGACCTACAGCCTGTACACCTCTTCTGGAACAGTCACTGACCAGAATCGCTGTCTGCATGGACGGAAGTACTCCCCTGCTGATGTGCTCCATACCAGCTTCGTTATCAACTACGATATAAGGATAATTATTCTGGTATTTGGCAAGCTGGGTCTGAAGAAGTCCATTTACAAAACAGTAGCAGCCTTTTCCCTGGGTTCTGCCCATAACCAGAAGATCAAAATCATCATCTTCTACCAGAGCATCCTCAAAACGTCTTTCAGCGTAATCCGCCTTGGACATTCCCGCCGGGATCGGATTCTCGCTTGCAAGCTCTGCGCGGGCAATTTCTTCCCTTACATCACCAAGTGTAGTCTCCACTTCTACTCCAAGAACTTCGTTCAGATTTGAGTTTGCGTCAGCATCTACTGCAAGGATCGGTCCTTTGCCTTTCTCGCAGAGATACTGGATCAGCATTCCGCATAATGTGGTTTTACCAACGCCGCCTTTACCTGCGACAGCAATTACATGTGCCATAATACTATCAATTGCCTCCTGAAAAATTTAAGTCAAAATCGATTAGATTAAAGTACAAAGTCCGGATCTGTCAATGATCTCGGATACATCTTTCCATTTATTCAAAGCATACAGATGGATGCCATCTACGCCGAGAGCGCGGTACTCGTCGATCTGTCTGATCGTGTACTCGATTCCCTCTTCTTTGAATCTCTTGATCTTATCATCATAGAACATATCAAACGGCTTGCCATCAGCATCTTTTGCTGCAAATGGATTCGGGAACAGCCAGTTTCTGGAGATGAGTCTGCAAAGCTCACGGTCCATTACACAACCGTTACGGGAAAGTGCCATATTAATTGTAGCGGACATGTCAAGAATTGGCATAACTCCTACGTCTACAGGCATTGTAACACCAGCCTCACGGATTGAATCCAGCCAGTATTTAAACTGCTCCATATCCCAGCAAAGCTGAGTCATGATATAATCGGCACCATTGTCCTGTTTCTGTCTCAGAACTGCAATATCAGCATCAAGGCTGCGGCATGCAATGTGTCCCTCCGGAGATCCTGCAACTGCGATTTCGAATTTGTCACCAAATTCGTCACGGACAAATTTAACAAGATCTGTAGCGTAGTTGAAATCACCGCAGGTTGTTGTTTCACCAAGCGGAATATCTCCACGAAGTGCAAGCATATGATCTACTCCCTCTGCAAGGTACTGATCCAGCTGCTCTTTGATTCCCTCTTTCGTGTTCTTGATTACTGTAAAATGGGTAACCGGTGTTGTTCCGGCCTTCCTGATCATCTGGCATACTTCTCTGTTAGCACCAACGTTTCCGCCGCCTGCACCGTATGTACAGGAAATGTACGCAGGTTTGTATTTCATCAGATGATCGATTGTCCCAGGAAGGTTATCCATTCCCTTTTCTGTCTTCGGCGGAAATAGCTCGAAAGACAGAAGCATTCTTTCTCTCATTGCCTCTGACAATTTCATAATTACATACCTCCACGTATTAAGTAATTTTTATTCTAAAGGCATAACACCTCAAGATCTGATAAGCGTCACGGGTTGCTTAAACAATCCGCTTTTATCTTTCTTCATCAAAAGAAAACGTTACTGTGCATTTTGTTCACAAACGCACCTTGTAAAACATTTCCACTGAACAGTAATCAGGAAATCCATGTCAGTCACATTTTACTTTAACGATACTGTTCGCAAGGTCTACCATAAGGATGGTTCCCTCTACTACTCTTTCATCACCCATAATATCACGGAGAACAAGTTTGTTTCCATCTACATTAATACGGCTGACGTTCTTGAAGATTACAGAATCGTCATTTTCTTTATATACAGTTGCCAAACACATAATAATGCCTCCTTATTTCATTTCCTCTTTTACAAGGGTCAGGGCAAGGCCAAGGCGCATGTTGCCTTTCTGGAAATCGGATACGCTTTCCTTAATGGTCTTCGCGGCGGCATCCATACCCATCTTGGCAAGATTATCCGCCATCTGATCAAGTTCCGCTGCATGGTGCTCATTGTGCTGCAGCATATAGGTAAGAAGAGCTACTGTCTCATTCTTGCAGTCCCCTCCCTGACAGCCGCCGCAGTCTGTACTGCAGTTCTGTCCCTCATTATGTGTATGGTCATGACTTTCTGATCCGTCATGGGTATGCGCATGTGTATGGCTCACTCCGTCTGCATGGGTATGCTGGTGAGTATGCTCATGACCATGCTGAATCAGATTGCCGTTTTCATCTTTGATCAAATGCATAGTAAATACTCCTTTCCGCCTTGAATGCGGCAGACAAATCATAACATCGCTTCTCTTCCAGGCACGAAAAAAACTCACGCCGGCAACGTGAGAAAACATGTAAGAATGGATATAAAGATATTCTATTCCCTATTAATATAATGAGATTCCGCATACCTCTTACCTTCATGCATAACACATTTTCTTTCTTCTACCTAAAAAATCGCAGAGTTATGACATAAATTTATCAAATTTTTCTTTTATTATACAACCTTTCTCATTATTACGCAAGGAGATAATTATAAAATTTTACCAAATTTCAACGCTTTACCACACAAATATATGTTTTAATTTCTGTACAATTTTACCAGTTATTTCTAAAGTTTGTCTAAAGATTAACGAATGCGTATTTAAGCAAAAAACAGGTGAATGTTTTGTAATTATATGCTATAATGAATGAAATTTATTGGTTGCTGATTACTTCATGAGCAGCAGCATTTATTGTTTAATGAGGAGGAATTAGCTTTGAGAGAAACCGTATTCCTGAATACCGACAGAGAAATGCCCCTTTTAGGGCTTGGTGTATATAAAACAGCAGATAACGAAGCAGAGACAGCCATTACAGCTGCAGTGAACGCGGGCTACCGTCTTATTGACACTGCTTCCGCTTACAAAAACGAAGAAAGTGTAGGCAAGGCAATTGCCAAATGTGGTGTCCCACGCAAAGAACTTTTTATCACCAGCAAGATCTGGAACAATGCGCAACGACTTGGAGATGTAGATGGTGCTTTTTACAGAAGCATGGAGCGGTTGAAGCTGGATTATCTGGATCTTTATCTGATTCACTGGCCGGTGCCTGGCTGCTATACCGGAACCTGGCTGGAGATGGCCAAACTTCTTGAAACCGGCCGTGTACTTTCCATCGGCGTCAGCAATTTCCAGATTCATCATCTGGAAGAGCTTAAGAAAATTTCCGGTATTGTACCTGCTGTCAACCAGATCGAATGTCATCCGCTTTGCTATCCGAAAGAACTGATTGAATATTGCCAGTCGGAAGGAATTCAGGTTCAGGCTTATGCACCGCTTGCCAGAGGTGCTTACCTTGACAATGATGTAATGTGTGTTCTCGGAACCAAGTATGCACATACTCCTGCTCAGGTCGGTCTTCGCTGGGCAATCCAGAAGGGTATTTCTGTAATTCCGAAATCCGTCAATCCAGACCGCATTGCTTCCAACGCCAATATTTTTGATTTCAACATTGAGGATGAAGATATGGCGATCATGGATACTTTAAATGAAGATCTCCATACATCCCATGTGCCGGATGATCTGAAGGATGTTATTTTTTAATCTTTTCACTCTTTGTAAATTATTAACTGCCAGAACATTGAGCATACTCTTTCGTTTTTTTGCTCACTGCTCTGGCAGTTTTTTGCGGTTCTATTCTTTCAGTTATATTTTCTGTATTTTATATTTTGCAACAGCTTATTTGCTGAATATAGCATTCACAGTTCCCAGGAAATTTCTCCCTGTTTCTCTCTCTGCATCAGGTCTTTCACAGCTTCAGATGCAGGCTTGTTTTCAAACAGAAGCTTATTTACTTCCATAATGATCGGCATTTCCACATTATATTTCTCAGCCAGCGCTTTGGCTGCCTTTGCGGAATAAACGCCCTCCACAACCATCTGCACTTCATCCATAGCCTGCTTCATGGTGTAACCCTGTCCCATCAGATAGCCGGCGCGTCTGTTTCGGCTGTGCACACTGGCACAGGTAACAATCAGATCACCAATTCCGGAAAGGCCGGCAAAAGTCTCCAATTTAGCGCCCATCTTGACACCAAGCCGCGCCATCTCTGCTATTCCTCTTGTGATCAAAGCAGCCTTTGTATTATCTCCATACCCTAAGCCATCAGCAGTCCCTGCTGCCAGGGCGATTACATTCTTAAGGGCACCGCCAAGCTCTACCCCCAGCATATCCGGTGTAGTATACACCCGGAAAACAGGGCTCATAAAAAGGCCCTGGAGATATTCAGCGGTCTCTTTTTTGCGGGCACTGACTACACACGTAGTAGGGAGTCCGCGGCTTACTTCTTCCGCATGGCTTGGTCCTGAAAGCACACAAACATCTGCCTGAGGAATCTCTTCTTTAATAATATCACACACAGGCATAAGCGTATTTTCTTCTACACCTTTCGCCACATTTACAATAATCTGTCCCCGTCGAATCAATGGGGAAAGTCGTTTGCTGATAGCACGCATATAAGCAGATGGTGAGGCAAATACAACTATATCTGGTGAATCCAAAGCTGTCTTTTCATCACCGGTTATCACAATTCCATCCGGAATTTTAATTCCGGGAAGCTTTTTCGGATCCTCCCGGGTCTGATTCAGACTGGCTGCCTTTTCCGGATGTGCAGACCACAACATAACCTGATGACCATTGTTGTGAAGCAGTATTGCAAGTGCTGTTCCCCAGCTTCCGGTTCCCATTACGCTGATTTTTGCCATTTTATCACCTCATCTTATTTGGCTGCAGTTTTCGCTGCACCAAGCTTATTCTCAGTTCCATTTAAAAGGCGGTAAATATTCGCCCTGTGTCTGTAAATTGCAAGTGCTGTCATAAGTCCCATGATCACATCCATCTCAAATGTATGAGGGAAATCCATGCCATAACTTCCCGCAGCGCCAAACCCAATGAAACAAATCAGCGCACCTACATATGCTGCCATTGACCCCAATGACACATAGCGGGTAATAGCTACCAGCCCAATAAAGATCACCGCGCAGATCAGAAATACTCTCCAGTCCATTGCCAGCAGCATTCCCGCAGAAGCTGCAATTCCCTTGCCGCCCCTGAATCCAAGATAAAACGGAAAATTATGTCCAAGCACGCAGCCTGCTGCCGTGTACATGCCAAGCAATGGAAGAATTTCCTGATACCGATTCTTAAATACTGCATCCACGATCAGAATGGCAATCACACATTTAAGCATATCGCCAATAAGAGTCATTGCCCCCGCTTTTTTTCCAAGAGTACGAAGGGCATTGGTAGTTCCTGCATTGCCGCTTCCATATTGACGGATATCCATGTGATGGATTTTTCCGATAATGTATGACGTCTGAAACATTCCAAACAAATATCCAATAGCCAGACAAATAATACGTTCCATCTTTATTCCTTCTCTCCGCGCTCTCTTACAATAAATTTCAGCGGTGTACCGCCAAAGTCAAAGGCATCCCGGATTTTATTTTCCAGATATCTGGTGTAGGAAAAATGCATAAGTTCTTTGTCATTGACAAAGATTACGAATGTAGGCGGTTTTACCGCAACCTGTGTCATGTAGAAAATTTTCAGACGGCGGCCCCTGTCAGACGGCGGCTGCTGCATGGCAACTGCTTCTGCAAGGATCTCATTAAGCACACCAGTCTGGATACGCATAGTTTGATTCTCAATTACCGCATCCAGTGTCTCAAACATTCTGGAAATCCGAAGTCCTGTTCGGGCAGAAATAAACACGATTTCTGCATAAGGCATAAAGGAAAGGACCTCCCGAATACGGTTAGTATGTTTGTAAATGGTCTTGTCATTTTTCTCAATAGCATCCCATTTATTCACTGCAATGATCACGCCCTTGCCTTTCTCATGGGCAATTCCGGCAATTTTTGCATCCTGCTCTGTAACGCCTTCTGATGCATCGATCATTACAACTACAACATCTGCACGTTCTACAGCTGTTACAGTACGGATCACACTGAAGCGCTCAATTTCTTCTTTTACTTTTGCTTTACGGCGGAGTCCGGCTGTATCGATAAAAATATAATCTTTTTCGTTCCAGGTAACCTTCGTATCAACTGCATCACGAGTGGTTCCAGCAATATCTGAAACGATTACACGGTCTTCCCCCAGCAGCTTATTGATCAGAGAGGACTTACCAACATTAGGTTTACCTACAATAGCAATCTTCGGAATATCAGAATCCTCATCCTCTCCCGTATCCTCCGGGAAATGTTTTACGACCTCATCAAGCATATCTCCAAGTCCCTGACGGTTAGCTGCAGAAATGGCAAATGGCTCGCCGATTCCCAGATTATAAAATTCATAAACATCCATCATATATTTCTGAATGCTGTCCACCTTATTCACTGCAAGTACCACTGGTTTGCCGCTGCGGCGAAGCATATCTGCAACTTTCGCATCAGAATCCACAAGTCCCTGATGTACATCTGTAATAAAGATAATGACATCCGCAGTATCAATAGCGATCTGAGCCTGCTCCCTCATCTGAGAAAGAATCACATCGCCGCTATCCGGTTCAATACCACCTGTGTCAATAATAGTAAAATCATTATCCAGCCATGATACATCTGCATAAATTCTGTCTCTGGTTACACCTGGCGTATCTTTAACAATGGAAATCTTATCCCCTGCCAGTACATTAAACAATGTGGATTTTCCTACATTAGGCCTGCCCACAATTGCTACTACCGGTTTGCTCATACATTTGTCTCCTTTTCTGTTTCTTATGTTCAATCGGATCAAGGACTGCAGACACAAGGTCTGAACCACCTTCATCCACAATTACAATTTCTACATTCAGTTTCCTGGAAAGCTCTTCCACAGAAATATCATCCAGAAAAACATCTTCTTCATTTTTCAGCATGTTGCAGGGAAGCAAAAGCTTCTCTCCAAGGTCTCTGCCGCTTAATTGTCTGATCAGATCCTGTCCCGTGATCAAACCAGACACCGTAATCGTTTCTCCGAAAAATTCGTTTCTTATGGAGATCACATCCACTTCTACATTTGGAAATTTCTCATGGATCATCTCCATATATTTCTTAATAAATGGTGCCGCCAAAGCACCTGTAGCACTGACAGCCTTTATCCTTCGGTCATCTCCTGTCCTGCCTGCAACAGCTTCTTTCACTTCTTCGCCAAGGAGCCGAAGCATTCCCACACCGTTTTCCAGCTGAAGATAGCCATCATAGGACTCTTCCAGGGGCAGATCCTTCCCTGCCAGAATGTACCATTCATCTGAAGCATGGATAAAATGAATGCCATACTGGTCCATCATTTTCTTCTGCCAGGAATGAATAATATCCAGAACTTCTAATGCATCTTCCTTCTGAAACTGTTCCATCGGATACAGCCCCTCACGAAACTTAGTCAGACCAACCGGAACTACTGAAACGCTCTGAAGTACTGGTGCATAGGCAGACATCTTGCGAATACTGTCATCCAGTTCCTTACCGTCATTAACTCCTTTGCACAAAACAATCTGCCCATTCATAGTGATTCCTGCATCATACAGTTTCTGAAGCTTCTTCAATGCATCCCCGGCGAAGCGGTTATGGAGCATTTTACATCTCAGTTCCGGATTCATGGTCTGGATGGAAATATTAATGGGCTCCAGATGGTACCGGATGATCCGGTCTATATCATGATCACTCATATTGGTCAGGGTCACATAATTTCCCTGTATGAAGGACAATCTGGAATCATCATCTTTAAAATAAAGAGTATCTCTCATTCCAGGCGGCATCTGGTCAATAAAACAGAAAATGCAGTGATTGGAACAGGAACGATAATCATCCATCAGATCCTTCTCAAAGGTAATCCCAAGGTCTTCTTCATATTCCTTCTCCACCTCCAGCTCCCAGATCTCTCCGTTTGCCTTTTCCACTTCCAGAACAACGAATTCTTCATTCATCAGATATCGGTAGTCAAATATATCTTCCACAGGCTGACCGTTTACAGTGAGCAGTATATCTCCCGGCACAAGCTCCAGTTCCTGTGCGATACTTCCATCCTGCACAATTGCAATCACGTGTTTATTTTGTTTCTTCACATTTATCTCCATTATAAGTCAAATGCGATCTGTCGCGTCAGCTCTGTTCCAGAATCTGTTTGAAAAATCATTTTTCAAATACATTTTAAGATTCAGAGACCCGAATACAACATCACAGATCGTCCATCTCTGGCTCAGCATAATAAAGCCATTATTTTTAATATAACAAGTTTTCCCGAAAAACACAACAAAAAATTTCATTTCATTCTCACGTCTATGAACCATTTATGATAATGTCCTAATATACCATAAAGGAAAATGTCCCAATGTAGTATAATGCTTCCATCAACAG